>NBMI01000234.1 GCA_002085445.1 Candidatus Parabeggiatoa sp. nov. 2 | reverse complement strand
ACTTAATTATTCAGAAAGCGAAAAAATCTGCCGTCCAGTTAATCATGACTACCAATGATAGATTTGTTATGAATAAGACACCTTTGGAATATTGGTCAGTCATCAAAAGAGAGAAAAATCGCTCGATTTTTTATAATTACCGTAACGCTAAATAGAGATTTGACGAGTTTGCGTACACGGGCTTAAATAATTTTGACTTTTTTGCTTGCGACTTCTACATTCATGGCTTTGAGACGGAAATGCAATAAACAAAAATATTTCAATGACGCTATATCAGTTACGTGGCGGCTCAAATGCGCCGAAAACAAAAATACAAGTTGGGCAATCCCTTCAAACAACAGCACAATATGAAGCACTCTTAGAAGAAAACCACAATCTGAAAATGCAAGGGTATAGTAAAATACTTGGCATTAGGGACTTATTTCCTTTACCCCTTACAGATTTAGCAATGCTTGAAATGGGTCTAAAATTTATTCCACCTCAATATCAACCCCTATCTATTCCTTATGATATTGTTGTTGCGGTAATGGAAATTGAAGCGTGGTTTCTGCCAGAATGTAACCATTATAATTGTATAGATTCTAATCTAACAACTTCATTAATAGCCACTTCAAACTTAGGTTTTAATCCCTGTTTTGATGATGTTACCCAACGAAATGAACCCGCTAAAGACTTACATAAAATTTATAAACTTGTTGGTAAAGCTTACAAAAAACGCAAAAAGCCTGTAGAAAGAACAGTAGATTGTCTTGATTATGCGGATATGTATATCAACTTTCAGAAATTAGGAGAACTGATTAAACACATTGATGACTTCCTGACTTAGCAAACGATGACTATTTACTAGGGCGCATTTCTATTTTCCCGTTTGACAAGAACCAACGTTCCCAACCCCTTCGGGGTAAGTAAAGTAGTTGCAAACTGAGTCTGGTACAAATGAGAGTGACAAGCGCAAATGATCACACACGACAAACAGATTAATTCCTGCTTAGAACAGATTTGTGAGCAAGGTTGCCGAGATCAGTCAATCAAGTGATTCAACAGCTTGATCAGGGCGAAGTGATTGAGGACATCGCGCATTTAAGTCGGGTACAGCAACAAAGACTTTTACAGGAGTTGAAAAGTATTATGGCGGTTTATGCAGCAACTGGCTCGTGTGAAGTTTGAGTTTGTTGCAAAGTTAATTAATGCGGCTATTTAAAATCAATCACTTATCAGCACTCTTTCTGATCTGTTTCAGCCTCAGCCTGGCCCTCTTCTGAGTTGGTTTCGGGCATTAGCTAAGAATTGATATTTATGGCATTAGATTACTATTTAGTTGTCCAAAAAAACATAAACGATGACATTGAACCTTGTCAATTGATGGATTCCTTAGCTTCAACGTTTTCACTTATGTAATATCTTCATTTTTCATTTTTCATTAGTCTAGGCGTTGGCGTGACTATCAATGTTTTTGATAAAGATGAAGACTCTCTCTTTGGCAGTTGCTATCCTGATGTTGGTGTGGCATTTCGCCTTGATAAGTTTGAACACTATGAAACAGGCCTTTGTAGCGGAAAATTTATTTAAGTCATTGATTGTGGAAAATTTATTTAAGTCATTGATTGTCATTTCGAGTCCCGACTCAGTGAGGGAACTTGAGAAACCTGCTTTGCTCGAAACCTTGCTGTTTTCAAAGATTTATCCTTATGTAGAAATGAGAGTAGAAAAATTGTCCGGTACTCAGGAAACAGGCATGAACACAATGCTAAAAATGGTGATTTGGTTAATGGCTTATTTTAAGGAGGATATGATATTTTTATTGAATGAGCAGAATATTTTCCAAAGAATGTCAAGCCAGTTGAGCCTCAATAATAATTCGGCATTTTTCAGTCCACCGAGATTCTCTTTTCCAACTCTATCATCTCAACCAGCGAGGATGGCAACAAGTGTTGGGTAGTTTTTTTGGTAGTCCTATACATGTATACTCAACGTGGTCATAAGGCAGGATTTTTATGAAGGGTTAATATATAAGGCGTATTATTAAAGCCAGGGGCGGTGCTTGCCAGGGCGGTGCCCCTGGCTTTATTAATGTCGCCCCGTTGGGGCTTGCCAGGTAGGTACACTGGCTTTATTAATGTCGCCCCGTTGGGGCTTGCTAGGGGCGGTGCCCCAATGCCATTAAATTAAGAGCATGTAGCCACCCAGAGCGAGCGAGGCAAAAGTTTCGGAGAAACTTTTTCATCGCTCAGCGAAACCCACCACATTCGAGATAAATGGTGGGTGTTCGTAAGTTCTGGGTGGCCTACAAAAGAACGTTTTTTGTCAAAGGGCATTGATTTGTAGGGCGGTGCTGCTAAGCACTCGGAACTCAAAAAAAATTTCTCCGAAAAACTTCAGCCTAACCAATCTTTCGGCTTAGCAGCACCACCATCCCTCATTAAAAATGGAATAAAAATAGGGTGAAAAATAAACCAAGAAATTGGCTCCTATTTTACACCCCAGAGTCAAACCGAGGTAAGTCCCGTCTGGAGAGGGAATTTAGGGCGGTGTTATTTCGTCGCCGTTCCTGAGATAATCATTTTAAACTCTTTAGGCCAGCCCACGGAATAATAATCTGAACCAACCATCACTATGCAAGAGTATCAACAGTTTACTCAAACGTCTTGCCCAGAACTTTTTGAGGGTGATTTTAAAATCATCGATTGGCGGTATATTTATGGTAATGTGGGCTGGGTAGCTAGTCGGATTGAATATCTGCTGAAAATATTAATACGGCACTGACTCACAGGGCCTCGTCAAAGTAGGATATAACTTATTGATTTAACAACGATATACGGAAATGATTCTAAAAGTGACTTTAATAAACAGTGACTTATAATTTGTGGCCGTACCGTCTAAAATTTATAAAAAAGACTCTAATAATCAAACAGTTAGTTCAAACTTTGACGTGGCCCAGCACTGACTCATGTCGGAGCCGATTTGTTTTTGCGTGAATGCTATAATCCAAACGATTGGCATCATGATCTAAGTATCGTTGACCACTCTGGGCGTATCAAACCAAAATGACGCCATTGCCGGGCCACTTTGTTTTGGTGGTGATAGGATTGAAAAAATCTCCGCTTACCCCATATATAGACCAATGCCATTAAGTCTAAAAACCTTGGGGTAGGTCTTTTTGTTGCCCACCATCGTCGCATTTTGGGGCCGGCAAGAAAAACACGTCGGCAAAAGTTTCCGCTGCGGAAACTTCCTACATGTATGGATTTATTCTTAACTTAATGGCATTGATATATAGTAATGAAAAAATGACGCCATTGCCGGGCGACTTTGTTTTGGTGGTGATAGGATTGAAAAAATCTCCGCTTACCCCATATATATAGAGACGGGTGATTATATTTTTATTCACGATACCGGTGCCAATACTTTGAGTTTATGGTCAAGGCACAGTGGCCGTCAAATGCCCACTGTGCGGTTATTATGCATCATGATCTAAGTATCGTTGACCACTCTGGGCGTATCAAACCAAAATGACGCCATTGCCGGGCCACTTTGTTTTGGTGGTGATAGGATTGAAAAATTCTCCGCTTACCCCATATAATAGAGACGGGTGATTAGATTTTTATTCACGATACCGGTGCGAATACTTTGAGTTTATGGTCAAGGCACAGTGGCCGTCAAATGCCCACTGTGCGGTTATTATGATAATGGCAAAAAATTCGAGAGACTCAAGGCACGAGAGGATGCTGACAAACTTTTGGATTTTTGGAGTTAATGATGGTAAGTTTGTTGGATTTCCTATCATAACGAAAACAGACAAGCTGTAACCGTTAGTTTTTCAGTTTTTTTGTTAATAACAACGTTTTTTTACGGTAAAAAAATGCGAATAGGCAAAACAAAATGTAGGCAATTAAGAAACCTACTGGAATCAAATAAACTTGAATTTTTGCTTGAAGCACACAACGGTATTAGTGCTAAACTTGTTGAAGATGCGGGTTTTAATGGGATTTGGGCCAGCGGTTTATCTATTTCAGCACAGTGGGGTGTGCGCGATAGTAATGAAGCCAGTTGGACTCAAGTAATTGAAACGGTAGAATTTATGTCAGATGCCACTACCATCCCAATCCTTCTTGATGGTGATACGGGTTATGGCAATTTTAACAACGTGCAGCGTTTGGTTAGAAAGCTGGAACAGCGTCATATTGCCGGCGTTTGTATTGAAGATAAACTTTTCCCTAAGACTAACAGTTTTATTAAGGGAACAACTCAAGCACTGGCTGATATTGAAGAATTTTGTGGTAAAATAAAGGCCGCTAAAGATATTCAATATGATGATAATTTTGTCGTTGTTGCTCGTGTAGAAGCATTTATTGCTGGTTTGGGGTTGTCAGAAGCACTTAAACGTGCAGAAGCCTACCATCAAGCCGGGGCTGATGCGATTTTAATTCACAGTGCCAGAACAGATGCTAATGAAATTTTGGCTTTTAAGCATGAGTGGCATAATCGCTGTCCGGTGGTTATTGTGCCTACAAAATATTATTCCACACCGACTAAAGTATTTCGACAAAATGGCTTTTCTCTCGTGATATGGGCAAACCATATGTTACGCGCTTCGATTACCGCGATGCAAAAGGCCGCTAAGATGCTAGAGAAGGAAGAAAGCTTAGTCAACCTTGAAAAAAACATTGTTCCTGTTTCTGAAGTATTTCGGCTTCAGAGAGTATCTGAACTGTCAAAAGCAGAAAAATGCTATTTACCCAACACCAACAATAGCAATGCCAGCAAGCCATTGTTTCCTTATGCTAATTACGCCATAGATAAATTGAAAGGTGCTAATAAGGAGCTTATCAGAATATAATGATTAAAGCTGAATACTTTGTCCAAATAGCTAGGAAAAAGGGGTTTGGTTTGTATGCAGGGGTACCTTGTTCCTTTCTCAAACCTTTTATTAACTATGTCATTGATTCACCCGATATTCAGTATGTGGGGGCAGCCAATGAAGGAGAAGCCGTTGCTATCGCAGCCGGTGCAGAATTAGCAGGAATGCGTAGTGTGGCAATGTTTCAAAATTCTGGTTTGGGAAATGCAGTGAATCCATTGACTTCCTTGCATCAAATCTTCAGGATACCCATTTTGCTCATTGTAACTTGGCGGGGTGAACCAGAAGGAGCGCCTGATGAACCACAACATAAACTCATGGGTGCCATTACGCCACAATTGTTAGAATTAATGCAAATTCCGTGGGCTTATTTTCCGACTGAAACTGATCAGATTGAATCCACTTTAGATCATGCACTTGAGTTTATGGCAGAACATCAAAAACCTTATGCACTGGTAATGAAAAAAGGTTCTGTTGAATCGGTTTCTTTAAACTCTCGCTTGGCATTAAAACCACCCTCTGCCATTTTAGAACTTGCCCCGGCATTAAAGGAGATAAAAAATTCTCGTCAGGAACTATTGCAAGTTATCCAAGCAGCTAGTCAACCAGCGGATATTTTACTGGCAACGACGGGTTATAGTGGTAGAGAATTGTATGCCCTTGAAGATCGGAACAATCAATTCTATATGGTCGGTTCTATGGGGTGTATTTCCAGTCTTGGACTGGGCATCGCTTTAGTTCAACCAACACAAAGGGTAATTGTTATTGATGGTGACGGTGCCGTGCTGATGCGTATGAGTGCTTTAGCCATTATTGGTTATGAGCGTCCGCCTAATTTGTTGCATATTTTGCTAGATAATCAATGCCATGAATCAACCGGGGGCCAAAAGACAGTTTCTCATTCCATTGATTTTGGTGCGATTGCGGCAGCTTGTGGTTACGAAAAAGTGGTTTGTGTCAATACACCCGAAGAAGTACAAACCGTCATTGAATCCACAACAGAACAATTAACTTTTTTACATGTAAAAACCAAACTGGGCATTCCTGATAAGTTGCCGAGACCTAAAATAACGCCACCAGAAGTGGCTCAACGTTTACGGCAGTTTATTCAAAAAATATGATGAAGAGAACGATTTTACTCAACCCTGGCCCCGTTAACATCACGGAACGTGTGCGCCATGCTATGCTCAGGGAAGATTTATGTCATCGCGAACCTGAGTTTGCACAAATCGCCTTAGATATCAAAGAGCGTTTAGTCAAAGTTTATCCAAAAGCTGCCAAGGACTATGAAGCCATTTTGCTCACCGGCTCAGGGACTTGCGCGGTAGAGGCGATGCTTTCGACGCTTGTGCCTAGAGACGGCAAAGCCCTCGTAGTGACTAATGGTGTCTACGGCGAGCGCATGGCTGCAATGGTGACGGCGCATGGCAAGCCATTAGAGGTTGTGACTTCTCAATGGCATGAAGCCATGAACTTGACTGAAGTGGAAAATCTCCTTACTCAAGATTCTGCTATTACCCATGTTATTGCCGTACACCATGAAACCACAACCGGTCGTTTAAATGATGTCGCTAAACTGGGGAAAATTTGTAAGCACAAAAATGTAGCTTTATTACTAGATTGTGTTTCTAGCTTTGGCGCAGAAGCGATTGAATTTGACGCTTGGAATTTAGAAGGCTGTGCAGCAACCGCTAATAAATGTTTGCATGGTGTTCCCGGCATTTCTTTTGTGTTGGTAAAACGTTCACTCTTTGACTGCCGCCCTTCTGCCGCCGCGAGCGTCTACCTTGATTTATATCCTTATTATAAAGAACAACAACAAGGTTATTCTCCCTTTACTCAGGCTGTGCATGTTAGCTATGCCCTCAGTGAAGCGCTCATTGAATTAGAAGAAATGGGGGGGCAGATAGCAAGATATCGCCATTACCACACATTGGCCGAAAAAAATCGGCAAGGGCTTAAACAACTCGGCATAGAAACATTTTTAGATGAGCAAGATTATAGTGTGGTACTGACTTCATTTAATTTACCCTTTAACACGACTTATGAGCAACTTCATCAGTTCCTTAAAAAACATGGGTTTGTAATATATGCAGGACAAGGGGGATTGAAAAGTTCTATTTTCCGTATTGCTAATATGGGCGA
>NBMI01000233.1 GCA_002085445.1 Candidatus Parabeggiatoa sp. nov. 2 | reverse complement strand
TGCACCATTCGTTTATCCGCGTAATTCGCTGTACTCACCACCAATTAGATGTACTCCGCGCAATTAGATTAGCCGGAGTCCAAACTTTAGTTTGGCAGGAGGACTCCAAGCAAAGTTAAAACAGAATATTTGTGGGCCATCAACTGGAATGAATCAGTATAGCTGATGGGTTTTGTTCTTAACTGATTGATAATTAAACCATTATGACTCAATAATTGAGATAAGGACTCATTTTATAACCCATTGATATTTAAAGTCGAACTCATGTTATCAATAATGACGCACGCGCCACAGGGGGCCATAACTTAATTTGAAACTTTAATGGCCCTCAAACCAGATGAGGCGATAAATCGCCTACTACAAACGGGAGGCGATAAATCGCCTACTACAAACGGGCCGCTGAGATGTACTCAGCATGCACCATTCGATTATCCGCGTAATTCGTTGTACTCAGCATTAATGAGATGTACTCAGCATGCACCATTCGATTATCCGCGTAATTCGTTGTACTCAGCATTAATGAGATGTACTCCGCATCATTCCCCATCCGTTTTCCGTTTTCTTCCAAAGACCTCCAAGGTCTAAAGCGCGTCATAATAACATATATTTATTATGGATATTACCCCAAAAAATCGCGGCCGCGCTTCGCGCGGTAAAAAGGAAAAAGAAAAAAAGGGAAAAGGGAAAAAGGGAAAAGTGCAGAGGGTTACGGCATCCTGACGAGCCGCGCACCCTGCCTGACGCTGCGGTTAGCCGGCGAGCCCCAGATACGGTACGCCGACCGCGCCCCCCACGCTTTGCTGCCCCACGAGGCCCCGCGCACGGCAAAGCGGCCTGCACTTTTGACGCAACGTTGTTCTTTGCCCGTGTACTTGCTCTCATATTCAGAACAAGTCCACTCCCAAACGTTGCCCACGGTGTCATATAAACCAAACGGATTGGGCGCAAAGGAACCGACTGGGGCGGTGTGTTTAAAACTGTCACCACAAACACTGTTCCAACAATTGGCTTTATTGGAGCCAATTTGGTTGCCCCACCAGTACTTGGTTGTTGTGCCAGCGCGAGCGGCATATTCCCATTCCGCCTCGGTGGGTAAGCGATACTGTTGGCCAGTTTGTTGGCTTAGCCATTTCGCGTAAGCGGTGGCATCATGCCAAGAGACATCAATCACTGGACGATTGCCGCGCCCCCAGCCATGATCACTTGGCTTTTTTCTACCCGTGGCTTCGGCAAACTTGTCATACTCCGCAAACGTCACTTCATATTTGCTCATCGCAAACTTGTTTAGCGATACCCAATGCACGGGTTTTTCATCAGAATCGCCACCGCCTTGAATGTTACCCATCTTAAAGCGGCCGGCGGCTATCCATACCATTTCGGGGCCTACACCCCCGTCGCGCAAACGATCCCGAAACACTTTGCCCGGTGTATCAGTCTCTTCATAGCGTTGTTGTTCTGTTTGACGCGCTAGGCGTTGTTGTTTGGCTCGGAGTCGTTGGAGTCGTTGCTGTTCACGTTGGGTTTGTTCTGTTTGATCCGCTAAGCGTTGTTGTTCGGCTCGAAGTCGTTGCTGTTCACGTTGGGTTTGTTCTGTTTGACGCGCTAAGCGTTGTTGTTCGGCTTGGAGTCGTTGCTGTTCACGTTGGGCTTGTTCTGTTTGATGCGCTAAGCGTTGTTGTTCGGTTTGACGCGCAGCCTCGGTTTGCGGATTGAAAGAAAACGGATCATTTAAGGCCGAAACGTATTCCGGTTGCTGTATGCGGTTGGTTTCTTTGATCACATTCACACGGACTTGCCTAAGGGCCTCCGTGATAGGTAAGTTAGGTACTTGTATCCGTTCCATCAGGTGTTTGACATAAGGACTATTGCGTTGTCCAACCCCACTCGACGCGACGGCCCCAGGCGCGGCCGCGTAGGCAATCAGTGAACCGCTCGGTATGCGTTGCGAAGCCAACCCCGGCGCAATCATTTCGCCTTTGTACAACGTTTTAACAAAGTGCGGTGGGTTACGGCACGCATCTAAAATCAATAGGTTGACTTGATTGCTAGCCGTTTTCATGGCGCGAAACACATAATCCACCGTGACGGTTTCGTCTGGCAAATCAAATTCGGCTTTTAAGGAGTCTTTGGCACCAATCGGAATGAGATAATTGACACCTTGATGCTGGATACCGTGCCCGGAGTAATAAAAGAGACCAACTTCTTGTTTGTGGGCCAGTTGTTTGCTAAATTGGCGAATGGCCTCCTTCATCTGTTTGCGGTTGAGGTTGTCTTTATGAATCACTTTAAAACCGAGTTTCGTTAACACTTTGGCCAAATCGTGGGCATCATTGACTGGATTGGCGAGATAGTTAATGCCCGCGTAAGCCGAATTACCAATGACTAAGGCTAAGCGATTTGGGAACGCTGGGAACGCGGGTAGTGGTGTCGGCTGTGATGTCGTCTGAACTGAGGGCCGTGTTGGGGCCGGTGATGTCTGCTCCGGAACTCGTGTTGAGATCGGTATCGGTGTTTTCTGCTGCGGCAGCCTCGACGGCGCACAAGCCGTTAATGTGCTGATCATCAGCACGAGACTGCTAATTGTTAGGACTTTTTTAATAGACATGAGTTGTCTCCTTTTGTAATCTTGCCCCGTCGTAGGAGCAAAATTTGTAGTAGGCGCTTTAGCGCCTAAGTTAAAAGCAACTACAAGGATTCGTTATAATAAAGGATTATTTAAAAGCAACTACAAGGATTCGTTATAATAAAGGATAAAGCAACTACAAGGATTCGTTATAATAAAGGATAATATTTTTGCTGGGTGGATAGTGTATTCTTTTTAAAAGCAATCTCCTAGATTCGTTATAATAACGGATAAGATTTTTGGTGGGTGGATAGTGTATTAATGACGCGCCACAGTTTTAAAGAAATCCTATTTTTTAAAAAAATCGGATTTCTCTTTTATAGAGGGCCATAATTTAATTTGAAAACTTCCAAAGTATTTAATGGCCCTCAAACCCGATGAGGCTGAGGCGATAAATCGCCTACTACAAACGGGTTGATTTGAAAACTTCCAAAGTCTTTAATGGCCTTCAAACCCGATGAGGCGATAAATCGCCTATGAGGCGATAAATCGCCTACTACAAACGGGTTGATTTGAAAACTTCCAAAGTCTTTAATGGCCTTCAAACCCGATGAGGCGATAAATCGCCTACTACAAACGGGCCGCCTTGTGTCGTTGTACTCAGCAGACACCATTCGTTTATCCGCGTAATTCGTTGTACTTAGCGTAATGAGTTGTACCAGCCAAACTAAAGTTTGGACTCCAGTTATGTTAATTGACTTCCACCGTTAATTCCGCTGTTCCCAAAAATTGCGGTAATCTGTCCGCTTTCTCGGCCGCTAATCTTGTCCATGCTATCGGGGCCGATGTCACTATCGCCTTAAAATGTTCGCGCCCGGCTTCTAAACGCAATCGTCTGTCTCTTCTGAAAAGTTGTCCCGGCCGCCAGTCCTGTCTCGTTTTCGGCAACGAGTATAATTGGCCGGCTTCAATGGCTTCGTTGTTCAGAAGTATGGCCCATTTGCCAGCGGGTGAAACGTTGAATAACGTGAAATACAGACGGTGGTGTCTTGGGCTATTGATTTGGTAATAAAATATGACCCTGTCATGGGTACTGAATTGGGTTTGATCAGGTGAATTTAGCCAAAATCTCACCGTGACGGAGGCGGCGGGGGCTACTGGTTTTGGTTTGTCTTGGTTGCGAATCGTTACCAGTGCCCGTTGGGTTAATGAGCGATCTTTTTCGGTGTATGAGGCATTCACATGCACCGATTGATCTTGATTAACCGATTGGGCGTACAGTCTCGAACCTATGAAATAGGCATATTGACTCTTCTTCACCGTCCAACGAACTTGCTGAGTGACTTCCCGCGTCGTACCATCAGAGTAAACAACTTTGGCCGTATAGGCGCTTGATTGTTTTTCAGCAATGGAGAGATCGCCAAAGATATGTAAGCGCACCGGCAACACTGGCCTGTTTTCAGGGGGAACAGGCCCGTCAGTGCCAGGAATGCCAGAAATCCTTTTATAGCGATAGGGTTTATAGCGATCTCTTTTGAGTTGAGATAACCTGTAAAAACGGCCGCTGACTTTCCAGTCTTTGCTAGAGGCTTCGTAAACAAAAAAACGACCAGAAGCCACTTTATGGGAAAACAGCCGGACATGGCCTCTTTTATTAATAATATCACCCGCTTGTAAATCATTCATCGATCTTAATTGAGTCGATATACTCGGTAAATTACGGGTGCTGTATTTGTGGCTTAAGCCCCAAACTTGAGAAATCAAGCCAGAACAATCAATGCCCACTGCGCCAGAACTGCCAGAATATTGTCTTCGACAGCTTCGATGTTTTGCGGTACATTTATCGCCCGCTTTTTTGCCGTAATTCAAGCCCCGCTGAAAACCGCGTAGGTTGTCATTGCCACCCCATTTATACGGAACACCAATCTTATTGCCGGGGGTAGAAAAGGGTGTAATGACGACTTTTCCGCCCATCTCCTCTCCATGGCGGCGAGTGAGATTGGCGTCATTCACATAAAATTTATGGCGGACATATTTTCGAGCCGCCCTGATAATTTCTTGACGAGTGACTTTATTACCCCAGCCTTTTGTCGAACCGCGTTTCTCAAAACTCGCATTCTCCTCAGCCGGCGCTTCAGAAGGTTCAAAGTCTTCAGGCTGACTTTGTGGGTAAGAAAATAATGTCTGTTGGTAGCGAGAATGGCCCCGAAAACTTTTAAACCCGCCACGACTCATGCGCCATTTAACCACTTCCAGGCCTTTTGGGAGCGGTATTAGTTGATACACGTCGCCTGAAGGCGCAACGACTAACTCCTTCAAGGTATAAGCATAGAGACTCTCCGGTAACTCAACTTCAGCAACCCATTCTCCGCTGGGCGTGTATTTTCTTAAGGCCCTAAAAACCTTTTCAGTCGTAAGGCCTTCATCGACGAGTTCTTCGACACTGAGATAGCGGTTGTTTTTTTGATCGACACCAATGAGTTTGACGAATTCAACTGAACCGCGCCGGCTTTTAACTGAGAGGACTTGGCTCTTATGGCTCTTTGAATTAAACCGCAAAGTCCATTGTGAAGCACTGTCTCGTTTGACAAAATTTCCCCCGGCGGAATTGAGGCCGTCAGTGGTCTCAACAATAACCTTGTCTTTAGAAAGGCAATTAAGGCCGATAGGCGTGACTTCGCTACGGATGGGAAGAGTTTTGACAACTCGTCCCATCCGTTGTCCGGCCTGAAGATAGAGAACGAGCTTCATTTCATCAGCGAAGAGCAGATAAAAGCGGTTTCTATCCACCATGCAGAAGTCATCGACTTTGTCTGAAGGTAACGGAATTGACGAAAACGTCATATTTGTCATGTGAATGACAACAATGCGTTTATTGGCAGAATCAAGCAAATAAACGGCCCCGTTGCCTACGACAAAACTTTGTGGGCCAAAATTATTCGCCGGCGCTTTGCTCAACGCAACTTGCCCCATGCCCTGGCCCCATTTTAGACTGGCAACGGCATGGGGCGTAAACGAGTGCAACGGTTTTACGTCTGCACTCGCATTGGTGGAAAATAGGCTTGTTACTAGAAAAATGCAAAGTAATTGAATGAGAAAGTGGTTCATTTTGGAATTACCGTTTGATTGCAAACGTGGAGTCCAAAGCTTCAGCTTTGGCTGGAGTCCAAAGCTTTAGCTTTGGCAGTCGTCCAAACTTTAGTTTGGCAGGAGCCCAAAGCTTCAGCTTTGGGATACGAAAGGAACTGAAATAACGATGAAAAATACCAAGGTATCTTTCCAAAGCGGTTTTTTTGAGGGCCATGTTAACGAATTGATGTTCAGGCACTTGATTTTATTGAAGGCCCTAGTGCAGGAGAGCGGAAGTTTCCATACCACCCCCAACGCCAACGGCTAAAGCTGTTGGCTGAAGTGCCATCCTGCCAGTAGCAGTAGCGGGGGATCATGGCTAAAAGCGATAGACGGCTAAAGCCGACTGAATTCCAGTGCCCTTTAGGGTACTTAAGCTTTCAGTGTTGGCTGAGGTGGTCTCGAAACTGGAGCGATCTTGCACTAGTAGTCTGCCAAACTCAAGTTTGGACTCCTGTTTGGAGTCCTGCTGATTAAAAGTAAGTCCCTACCGCAGCGTATAACGTATCACGCATATCTGGATCGTCGGTGAGCGGGCGCACTAAAGTCATATGACAAGCGGCCTTTGGTTCAATGCCTTTAGCAATCAGGTTGCCAGCATAAACCAGTAAGCGCGTAGAAATGCCTTCATCCAATCCATGCCCTTTCAAATTACGGCCACGGTGGGCAATCGCTACCAGTTTTTCAGCAACTGTCATATCAACGCCAGTTTCATGGGCGACAATCTCAGCTTCTACTTCTGAGGCCGGATAGTCAAAATCTAACGCACCAAAGCGTTGCTTAGTAGACTGTTTTAAGTCCTTCATCAAGCTTTGGTAGCCGGGATTGTAGGAAATAACTAATTGAAAATCAGAATGAGCGGTGACTAATTCTCCTTTTTTTTCTAAGGGCAAATTACGGCGGTGATCAGTGAGAGGATGAATAACAACTGTCGTATCTTGACGGGCTTCGACGACTTCATCAAGATAACATATGGCTCCAACACGCGCTGCAACGGTCAATGGGCCATCTTGCCAGCGAGTGCCATTGGCATCCAACAAAAATCTTCCTACCAAGTCGGAGGCCGTCATGTCTTCGTGACAGGCTATGGTAATCAAAGGCTTATGTAATTTCCAAGCGATGTATTCTACAAAGCGAGTTTTGCCACAGCCGGTGGGGCCTTTAAGCATGACGGGCATACGGGCCGCGTAGGCCGCCTCATAAAGTGCCACTTCGTCGCTGAGGGAGCGATAGTAGGGTTCTTCTTTAATGCGATATTGCTCGGCATCGTTCATGGTTGAGTTTCTCCTTTTTGGTTTTGAGAAAGCCGGTTAAAAAAAAACTTGGCTTATATACTGAAAGTACAACGGATTTTTGGAATAAACGGATTTTTGGTCGTCCTGAAATAGGGGTGATATTTGGGACGCATTTTCCCGCTAGACGCTCCCAACCCCGAAAGGGTTGAATGTGAAACTTGGGGAACTAATCGAACCAACGGCCCAACCCCGAAGGGGTTGAATATGAACCTGGGGAACTAATCGAACCAACTGACCCAACCGTAACTCTTTGAATGTTAATGCTATTATGGATAATTTTTACATTTAACCCCTTCGGGGTTGAGGCCTTATTAATGATTAATGATTAATGATTAATCATTAATTGTTAAATCCCCCTTCGGGGTTGATGCCTTATTGCTCATTAACAATTCGTTTACGTCACAATTCGTTTACGTCACAATTCACAATTTTCATCACCCCAGTTCTACTCGCTTACTGGAAGACTTTCATATTCATTAAAAATAACGACTTCCACGCGGCGATTTTTCTGCCGTCCCCTCTCGGTGCGATTGCTGGCAATCGGGTTGGCTCCGCCAAAACCTTTGACAAGGATGCGCTTGGAGGTGACTCCTCGCTCCATTAACGCAAATTTGACTGAAGTGGCTCGCCGCTCAGACAATCCTAGATTGTGTTGAGGATTACCCACATTATCAGTATGGCCTTCAACCGAAGCCTTTAATTGCGGATTTCGGTTGAGGAATACCGCCACCGTTTCGATGTCACGCAAAGTTTGTGCTGCTAAATCCGTCTTGCCCGTTTCAAACCCATCATCTAATGTTATCACTAAACGCCCCGTTTTAGACTTTTGCCATTGGGCGAGTTTCTTTTGCAGTTGCCGATTTTTTCGGGCGGGTTGATGACGTGCGGGTGGAGGCGTTTCAACCACTGGCTCTGTTGGTTGAGTTAAGCGTTCTCTTTGAGCCTCTTCTTGAGCTAAGCGTTCTCTTTGAGCCTGTTCTTGAGCTAAGCGTTCTGTTTGAGCGTCTTGAGCTCCTTGTTCTCCTTGAGCGTCTTGATCTAAACCTTCTCTTTTATCCTCAAGCGCCTGGCGTTCTGCCACTTCGAGCGCAAGTTGCGCTTGTTGTTTTGCCACGTAGGCAAAATGTTCTGTTATCTCAGCATCTTCCGACATTTCGGCTTTATTTAAGGCTTGTTTAGCCTCAGACAATGCTTCCGAGTTCGCGGTATTAGGATTAGCTTCGGCTTGTGCAATCGCGTTACGAGCCTCTCTGAGAAGTTCATGTTTTTCTGGAGTACTCCCACAACCTGCACTTAGTGCGCCGATGATTATAACGACTACCAGTACTTTTATAAAAGAATTACGATTTATATCCGTGTTTACCATTATCCATTTTACTCCTTGTTGATTTGTTTTCCCGTTTGAAAACGGATCTATTTTTTCCCCCTTTGAAAACGGGGATATTTTTTTTGGGTGTAAGTCGTGTGGTTAATGATATCCCCCTACTGTTATCATTAATCATTAATCATTAATTGTTAATCATTAATTATTAATTGAAGATTAGGGGGAAATTTGCTTTTCATCAAGCCTGTCACGCAATTTCTTAAGTGCTTGACGCGCCATTTCCGATTCGGCTTTAGCCTCAGCCAGTTTGGCATCAATCAAAGCTTGTTCGGCTAAACGCACCGCCTTGTCATAATTTTTAGTTTGCAGTGCTTGTTTGGCTTTTTGCAACTTTTGTTGTGCATCATGCAATTCTTGGGGAGCAAACTCTTGCGCGTTACTATCTTGCGCCTTGACTATAGCCAATTGGGCATTGGCAATTTTTTCTATCTCAGTCACCCTCGAAAGAGGCGTACTGCACCCACTCATTAATAGCGCCCCAACAATTATCAGCACATTAATCCAATAATACATAATGTGGAAAACCTCCGATTCATGACATTACTTGGAAGTTTTGCCCCAGTGTAAATAAGAATGAAAAATGAATAATGAATAATGAACAAAGACTTATAAAATCATTTTCAATCAAGACGTTTTTATGATTCAATTTAACCCTTAATTCGCATAGACTGCATACCGTTATAAACTTCGTATCAAGCGAAGCGAGATATAGCATTTACCTTTTGCGTTAAGTACATTTTTTTGTAGGGGCAAACCTGTGTGTTTGCCCTTAACCTGGTGTGTTTGCCCTTTTTTGTATTTAATCCGAACGAAAAATGCTATAACAGGACTTTCCGCTATTTCAAAATTGCTTGTCAGTCGAAAGTCATAGAGTCTTATTATATCAGTCAAAAATTTTATCACTGACAAACAAAGTTAACTTTAGCTGTAAATGGCGGAAAGTCATGTATAACATCGTTTCACGAAGCGAGATAACATCGTTCTTCGCAAAGCGAGATAAACGCAGTAATTTCCGCTTCCGCAGATAAACGCAGTAACGAGCGAAGCGAGTTCAACGTCGTAACTTCGTAACGCGTTTGCTTTTGTCAGATCGATGTTCTGAGAAATCTGGTTTTCATGGCAAAGCGTGTTCTCGCAGCGTGAGACATGACAAAAAACTTTAGAATGACGGTGTCTAGTAGATAAAACAATCGGCGAAGAGAGTGATTTCATAAGCCTCTGTTAATTTTTCAGTTTTCAGTTGTCATTTTTCATTATTATTGTGACAGTGCTAAGTTAAAATCAATGAGTTATGCTTTCCACCTTCACAAATTGCGCTTTTGTCATTCCGAGTCCCTTTGATCGGAGGGAACTTGAGGAATCTTGTTTTCATGGCTGAG
>NBMI01000032.1 GCA_002085445.1 Candidatus Parabeggiatoa sp. nov. 2 | reverse complement strand
TCTGAATTCGCTTGGGGAAAAGCAAATTGATAGATTGTAAGTCTCAGGTTTTACCAGTCCTCAGTTGAGTACTGAACCAGATACCTGCCGCTTTATAATGTTTAATTATAGACTTTTTTTTAATAAAAGTCAATCATTTTTTCCAGCACATGCCGAAGAATTGGTATTGTTTGTGAAGATTTGTTAATAAATTGGGTACTATGCATGAACCCTTTAGGGCGGAAAACTTTAGCCGTAGTCTGCGGCGCGGCTTGGCACGGACACAGATACAGGCCGATGGAATGTTGATTGCTTATGCCACCGGCCCTAATAAAACGGCCTCCGATGGTTTAGGGAGTGGCAACAATGGCTTATACACTCAATATCTCATTCAAGCGATACAAACGCCCGGCTTAAAAATAGAGGAGGTGTTTAAACGAGTACGCCAAACAGTTAAAACAGCCAGCAGCGGCGAACAAGTGCCTTGGTACAATGCCTCTCTGAGTGGAGATTTTTGTTTTGGGGGGTGTTGATTAGGAAGTCCCTCTTGAGAGGGGATGCCTCAATGCCATTAAGTTAAGAAGAAATGTTTGATAAATGTGGGCATTTTCCGTACGGTATGGCATTGAGGGGATGCCTGAGAAAGGAGTCGTTTATTATGAAACAATTCATTACCTATTTTTTGATGACACTGCTCGTCAGTGGTTGTAACACTATTCCGACAACAGTTAGTCTAAATAATACGAAAGTACAAGTAGAATCTGGGAATATACGTGTTGTTGATAAGAAGCGTGTTGTTGATAAGAAGCCTTCTTCTACACCTGTCATTGAAGAACCGCCTTCTCTTTCTTCTTCTACGCCGGCACCACTCACTGGTATGGAGGTGCCACCAAAAGAGGAGGCTAAGCTTGAGGAAATGCCGGTTCCCAGTCAGCAACCCTGTCTCGTGTATAAAACTGAAGTTTATACGCCTGACGGACGGCGGGTATTGAAAGAAGCCAAAGCGTGTCGTGATAATCACGGTATTTGGCACGATGTACCGGAAAATAAAGAATGAACAATTACCACAGGTTATTCATATTCAACCCCTACAGGGTTGACGCAAAACCCACAAAAACCACAGGTTGCCCGAAAGGCTATTCATATTCAACCCCTTTGGGGTTGAGGCTTGACTTTACCATTACCACAGGTTTCACCTGTGGCTATTCATATTCAACCCCTTCGGGGTTGAGGCTTGACTTTACCATTACCACAGGTTGCACCGGTGGCTATTCATATTCAACCCCTACAGGGTTGACGCAAAACTCACAAAAACCACAGGTTGCACCGGTGGCTATTCATATTCAACCCCTACAGGGTTGACGCAAAACCCACAAAAACCACAGGTTGCACCGGTGGCTATTCATATTCAACCCCTTCGGGGTTGAAGCTTGACTTTACCATTACCACAGGTTTCACCTGTGGCTATTCATATTCAACCCCTACAGGGTTGACGCAAAACCCACAAAAACAACAGGTTGCCTGAAAGGCTATTTACATTCAACCCCTTCGGGGTTGACTGGGGCGTACAAACTAAAGTTTGTACAGAATTTTTCTGAAATCTAACCTCAAGGATAAACGTATGAGTAGTCATCGTTTCTTGCTTAATTATTCTAGGCTGACTTTTTTATGTAGTCTACTGTGCGGTGTTCTGGTTTTTTCAATTCAACCGGCACAAGCCTCAGAACGGGTTGCCCTAGTCATTGGCAATGCTGATTATTCGTTTGCTCCGCTCACAAGTCCAATCAACGATGCCAGAGATATGACGCGAGCTTTGCAAAGTTTAGGGTTTGAAGTCATACACAAAGAAAACGCGAGCCAGCAAACGATGGAAGAAGCCATTCTTGCCTTTACACAAAAACTGGGTAAAGACACCGTTGGGCTGTTTTATTACTCTGGACATGGGGCGCAGCATAAGGAGGAAAATTACCTCATTCCTACCAGTGTGACTAGACTCTCTGTCTCTGATGTCAAATACAAATCTGTCGCTGCCGGCTATGTGTTGGCTGAAATGGAGGGAGCCGCTAACACAACCAACATTATTATTCTTGATGCGTGCCGTAATAATCCTTTTAAAAGTGGATTTAAGAGTATGCAGAAAGGACTGGCAAGAATGGGCAATATTGACGGTTCATTGATTGCCTACGCGACTTCACCCGGGGAAGTTGCAAACGATGGTAGAGGACGCAATAGCCCTTATACTAAATACCTACTAAAATATATTCATCAGCAGGGCTTGCCTATTGAACAAATGTTCAAACAAGTGCGCCTTGCTGTCAAACGGGAAACCAATGGTGTGCAAACACCTTGGGAATTTTCCTCCTTAACAAGGGATTTTTACTTTGCAGGGAAAACGCCAATCAGAGAGCAAAACCGCTCGTGTACCTTGAAATTTGGTGACAGTTTATATCAGGGACAATGCCAAAATGGCATTCCGCATGGTTATGGAAAGATGAAATATTCGGATGGTCAATTTTATAAAGGCGATTTTAGTAATGGACTGAGACATGGACGTGGAACTCACTATTTCCCTGATGGTTTTAAAATGAGCGGATTTTGGGTGAATGGAATTCTCACGTATCAACGGAAATGAGTCAAATATCCCTTAATCCCCCTTTGCAAAACTTACCTTTACCACAAGTCTCCAAAATTAACAATTAACTATTAATTAACTGAAGCTTTGGATTCCAACTCCGAATTGCCAAACTTAAGTTTGGACTCCAATTCTCCAACTCCCAAAGCTGATGCTTTGGATTCCAATTCCAAGTCCCAAAGCTGAGGCTTTGGATTCCAATTCCCAAAGCTGAGGCTTTGGATTCCAATTCCCAAAGCTGAGGCTTTGGATTCCAATTCCCAAAGCTGATGCTTTGGATTCCAATTCCCAAAGCTGAAGCTTTGGATTCCAAGTCCGAATTGTTGAGTATAGTGAGCGATGTAGAGCAGTGACTAATCAGTTGCAAAATCTTGGGCATCGCGTCTTTTAGTAAACACAACTTTCTTAATCAACCCGGTTTCTGGCTCATAAAAAATAGTTGCGTTATAATTGACAACGGAACCGTAAGACCATTCTTCCTTTAAAAAACTATAAGCGGTCGGCAACAATCCCAAAACAGCACCAAGTACTTTGGTATTCGTTTTTGGTTCAACATTCACACGCCCCTGCTTATCAACCACCATGCTTAACCATTTACCCAAACGCTTTGGTATTTGGTTAATCGAAACCGGCCCCGTTATGGCTACATTGATATTTTCAGTGTCGGCCGACATGGACTCAGAAAGATTTTGATCAAATACCGAGGTATCCATAAAACTTAGATTTTCTAGCTCACTTTGAGTTTTTGTGGGCGTAGAAGCGACACAACCGCTGAAGAGTAACGCGGCTAACAAATAGACAAGTATCTGTTTCATACTAATACCTTTCATGTTGAAATCAATCAATAATTATATTTTACTAACCATCAAGTAATTCTGATAACCTGCGTTGCCAATATCCATAAATGCGAATATCTCGCGATCAAATGAAAAATGAAGAATTAACAAAGACTTATAAAATAACTGTCAATCAAGACGTTTTTATAAGTCATTGATTTTTTATGATTCAATTCAACCCTTAATTCGCATCATAAGTCAAAATATATTTTGGCAACTCAGTCCAAGCTTTAGTTTGGACGATACCGACGTCCAAACTTTAGCAGGAGTCCAAACTTTAGTTTGGACGGTACCGGCAATGCCATTCAGTTAAGGAAAAGGCCCGTTTGTAGTAGGCTTGTAATCGCCTCACGCAAACAACGAGTCGTCCAAACTTTTGGCAGCCGCCGCGGGAGTTTAGTTTGGCAAATCAGTGATACGTGGGCCCTGTTATTAACCTATTTTTTGGCATGTTTTTGGACGCTAGATTTTGAGGGCCATAAAATACCGTTTTCAAATTAAGTTATGGCCCTCTGTCGCACTTCATTATTAATACTTTTTGTAGGTGTTTTGTTGCCTAACTTAATGGCAGTTTTGGTACCGGACTCCAAGCTTCAGCTTGGACGGTACCGACGTCCAAACTTTATCTAGCAAAAGCCGTGCAAACTAAAGTTTGCACTCCTTCTTATTCAAACTGACGCATTCAGCAAACACTATAATTAGTGATTAACGGATAACTGATAACCGATAACTGATAACTTAGTGAGGCCATTATGTACAACAATTTGTTTACTCTATGCCGGCGAGCCGTTTATGTGCTGTTGGGTTTTGGATTGATTCTCCAGGGTTGCAATCATAATCCCCCGGTGCGTGGTACTCGTCCCATCCATGTACCGCCGCCAGACAACAATGACAGAACAACCGACACCGGATATCCTATTTCGCCACCACCAATTTCGCCACCACCGGTGCCAGATAACGAGAACCCGGTGGTGCCACCTACCGCTGCACAACACGCTTTAGTCGTAGGCATTGATCAATATCGACACGCAGATGGCGTATTAACCGATCTACAAGGCGCTGTCAATGATGCGAACTTATTGCGAAACGCTTTGCGCCGCGCTAAAGTGCAATTGCCTGATGAACGGGTATTATTGAATGCTGAGGCCACTCGTGCCGGTTTCATTCGCGCTTGGGAAGACATGCTGGAACAAGCCCGGCCGGGGGATACCCTGATATTGACTTTTGCTGGACACGGTGGACAGCAAACCGACACTGCTCCGTTAGATGAGGCGGACAATTTAGATGAAACCCTGATGTTCCATGATTTTAAACAACCTAATCAAGGTATCATCAAAGATGAAGAATTGTATGGCCTGTTTAAACAGGCCAGTGATTACCATATTGTGTTTGTGGCCGATTCCTGTCACTCCAGCGGCATGGTACGTTCTCTGGCGCGAAAAGTGGGGCGCTCTCGTGCCGGGGGACAGTGGGATATTCCAGTGGATGCGCCTCCACCCTTGCCCACGCTACCAACCCAAAGTGATGAAGCTAAACCCTTAGAGCATGTCACCCTCATTACGGCCGTTCATAGCGACAGCTTAGAAGTGGCCGAAGCGAGGTTTGAGGGCAAACAACACGGTGCTTTAAGTTGGTATTTTGCTCAAGCCTTGGACGGTAAAGCTGATGGCAACCAAAACGGGCGTTTGGAACGTGGCGAACTTGACCGTTTTTTACAAGAAAAAGTCAGCGATAAAATGAATAATCTGCAAAAGCCCAAATTGCTGCCGCGTGCGGATACGCAAGTCGTGGTAACACTACCGTCTGGGTCAACCTTTGCACCCCCGCCCACACAACCTAACATTTCTGACATTGCCATTGTTGTAGAAAATGCGAGTACGCCAAGCTTAAAGCATGTCCGTTTGGTTAATTCAAGCCAAGCTTTTGATTTACGCTTTGTGGGGACAAACCGGGGGACTGAGGTGTTTAACAACACCGGCGACAAAATCGCCACGTTGTCAAGCAACGCGCCCAACCGTTGGCAGCGACTCGTGGACAAAGAGCGTTTATTACGGGCTTTAGAAACGCAGTTTGATATGCGCCTCAAACCGATTCGCATCGATTTGCGCGAGGGGGATAAATTACATAAAAAAGGAAATGTGCTGCATTTTAGCATTACTCCCGGCGACACTTCCGAAGGCCTAAACGCGCTAACTTTAGTTAATATGACGGGAGATGGGAAGTTGCAATTTTTGTATCCGTTGTCTCGGTACAAAGACTCGCCTATTGTACAAGAATTTCCTTACAATTTGCCCCCGCTAAAAGTTGTACCGCCGTTTGGGGGCGATAACTTAGTCGCGGTGTTATGCGCCAAACCGGCTACCGGCTTGCATACCTTACTGGCTGAAAGTCACTCCGAGATTCCAGAGCCAGAGCAAATCATTAGCCATTTGCGCGTTAATCAGTGTCAAGTGGGACAGTATGCGTTTTTTAGTGGAGAGTAAAAACTTCCTATTCAGGAGTCCAAGATTTATCTTGGACAGGAGTCCAAGATTTATCTTGGGCAAGTGGCAAAAGTGGGCCATTAACAAAATCAGCACCTATCAATTCTACAACATGGCCCCTTTAAAAACCCGGTAAGACTTGAACTTGAACTTGAACTTGAACTTGAGAACAATGGAGCCATTTCAACAAGATTTCTCTTCAAGTCGAAATGACAAAAGCACAATTTGGTGCAAAGTATATCTGTGCTCAAGAAAAAGTTTTGCCGATAAAAATTTATGATTGTAACGGATGAAAGGCAAGGGCTTGTTAATTGTTAATTGTTAATTGTTAATTGTTAATTGTTAATCTTTAAACCGCCTAGGAAACAATGGGACTACCCCCAAATCTACTCAGATTGAGACACTTATCAAGGCTTTAAAGCCACGAGATTAGGGATCCCCTTTTCTCATCCGTTATAACCAGAAAAAATTTCAACTCTTTGATTTTAAAAGTTCAAACCTAAAGGTTTGGATTCAACAAAATAATTTGTTACTCTAATAAAATCAATAAGATAATTAAAATTATGATATTTTTGTTAATTTGGTCTTGACGTAAAAGTTTTGTAGGCGTATCATACGCGCCTCTTTTCCATCGGGGTATAGCGTAGCCTGGTAGCGCATCTGGTTTGTTTAAGAGGGTCGGGGGTTCAAATCCCTCTACCCCGACCAATCGTTTATTTATGCGCCCGTAGCTCATATGGACAGAGCATCAGCCTTCTAAGCTGAGGGTAGCAGGTTCGAGTCCTGCCGGGCGTACATAAAAAGTCATAAAAGTGGTGAGCGTAGCTCAGTTGGTAGAGCCCCGGATTGTGGATCCGGTCGTCGTGGGTTCGAGTCCCATCGTTCACCCCACCCCTTTCTTTTCCCTCACAAACGTAGGAAATGATGTTCTTTGGTAAATAACATCATTTATGCGCCCTTGTGAATTAGGGGCATTGGGAGATATCCCTCACAAGACTTCGGTTTTGTGTGCATTAGTTAGCGATTTAAAACATTTGTTAATTAAAATGTATTGGGTCTTGACGTAAAAGTTTTGTAGGCGTATCATACGCGCCTCTTTTCCAGCGGGGTATAGCGCAGCCTGGTAGCGCATCTGGTTTGGGACCAGAATGTCGGGGGTTCAAATCCCTCTACCCCGACCAATCGTTTATTTATGCGCCCGTAGCTCATCTGGACAGAGTATCAGCTTCCGAAGCTGAGGGTAGCAGGTTCGAGTCCTGCCGGGCGTACATAAAAAGTCATAAAAGTGGTGAGCGTAGCTCAGTTGGTAGAGCTCCGGATTGTGGTTCCGGTGGTCGTGGGTTCGATCCCCATCGTTCACCCCACCCCTTTCTTTTCCCTCCTTTAATCCCCATTCATCCCCCCCCTTTCCCCTTTCCTCATTCCCCAGTCTCCATAGGGCCTGTTACAGTTTTTCATATATACGGAACGCACAGATGCATGCTTTTGCCGAAAAGCATAAGACGGTAACGAAAATACGCCTAAATCAAAACCCAAGGGCGCTCAAAAAAATGCCTAGAAAAAATCCGTTTATTCCCTTTCATCCGTTGTACTCTCACTATCAATGTTAAATCAAACGCTGCGACACAGTTATAGTTTGCTCGCTCCTCTTTATGATGGGATGGTTGCGGCCCCTACCCGTGCCGCACGGCAACGTAGTCTTGCCCAGTTGGGCGAGGAAGTGCAAGGGCTTAATATTTTGTTGTGTGGAATAGGCACCGGTTTAGATATTCCCTACCTGCCTACGGGAGCGCGTTATACGGGCATAGATTTGACATATCGGATGTTAAAACGCGCTAAACGTCGCATCACCACACAAGATGTCAGTTTACATCAAGGCGATGTGATGCAATTGCCTTATCCGGATCAGTGCTTTGATGTGGTGATTATGCACTTGATTTTAGTCGTGGTGCCTTTTCCTCAACAAGCCTTAGATGAAGCGACACGAGTGTTGGTGCCTAGCGGCAAGCTTTTTATTTTTGATAAATTCTTAAAACCCGGTCAACGTGCGCCAGTGCGCCGAATGCTCAGTCCTTTAATCGGCAAGATTGCTACACGTACCGATGTCGTGTTTGAGGAATTAAGCCATCCTGCTTTGACGGTGTTGACTGATACGCCGGCTTTGGCGGGTGGGTGGTTTCGGCAGATTTTGCTGCGTAAAGACAGCGCGTAATTTTCACCCTCACCCCGGCCCTCTGCCTTTAAATTCAAGACACTCTTTTTTATCTGATTGATTTTATTATATTTTATGTGGGGTTTGCTGGGTGAGCAGGGTTTGAAATCCAATCCCTACGCTTATGGCCGCGCTGCGGCCATAAAAACGCCCTCAAGAGCGAGGGTGATTCTCTCTCTAATCTTTACCCACAAGTCGGTATGTTATTGAAAAAATTTTTTTTGCGTTATCAGTGCTAAAAATCCGATGTCTCAAAGACATCGGATTTTTTAAAAGAGGGGGTGAGGGGAGCAACGGTTTGTCATTTGTGTTAATCTAAATTTTTTTGATTGGATTTACTCAATGTCAACTTACGCAATCGGTGATATACAGGGCTGTTACACTGAATTACAACGCCTACTTGAACTTATCCCGTTTAATCCCAGCCAAGATGTCTTGTGGTGTACCGGCGATTTAGTCAATCGAGGGCCAAATTCTCTGGAAGTTTTACGGTTTTTTATGCAGAAAAAAGAGCGTGCCATTGTCGTGTTGGGTAATCATGATTTGCATCTGCTGGCTGTTGCATACGGTAACACCGAGTATCTTAAACCACGGGACACGCTCACTCCCATCTTGGAAGCCCCGGATCGTGAAGAATTGCTTCTGTGGTTGCGTCGTCGGCCCTTTCTTCATCACGATGCCGATCTCGGATTGACCCTGATTCATGCAGGCCTTCCGCCGCAGTGGGATTTGTTGCAAGCGCGTCAATGTGCAGCCGAAGTTGAGGAGGCCTTACGTGGTCAAAAATACCAAGAATATTTGGCTAATCTTTATGGCAATGAACCCAAAAAATGGGAAGAAAAACTGACGGGTTGGGAGAGGCTGCGTTTTATTACCAATTGTTTTACGCGGTTACGTTACTGCAATGGCAAAGGTAAATTAGCTCTGAAAAAAAAGGGCGCACCCTCGTTTGACACCAATAATGATAAAGAACAGCCTTGGTTTTGGTGGCCGCAACGTGCCAGTTGCAACCTACAGATTATTTGTGGACATTGGTCGACACTGGGCTATTATGCAAATAACGGTGTGTATGCGATTGATACCGGGTGTTTATGGGGCGGCGCATTAACGGCATTACGCTTGGAAGACAAACAGGTATTTACCTTGCCTTGTGCCGGTGAGTGTGTCCCTGGTGAAGAATAAAACGTTTTGGCAATTGGTATACTAATGAAAAATGAAAAATGAAAAGATTACGTCAGTAAGTCGCTAATTTTGCTAGGAATTGAATAACCGGGGAACGATATCATTTTCACGGATTTGAAGTACATTCCGTATAGACTCAACACCGTTAAAATAGTAGCTCTTGATACACACCCCCTCTCAAGAGGGGAGTAACTCCCTTACGTCAGCCGGGGATTTCTGGGTGTGTTTTGGTTCCCAAAAAAACGCCATTTTTGGCGGTGCTGAGTATAATTGGTAATTGGTAATTGGTAACCACAAGAATCCCAAAAAACGGATCATTGGTAGTGGAACATTGTGCCGGGCACCGTCATATAGATATTCAGATAATTATTTAGTCCCCTTTAGGGGACTTTCGCTTTCAGACAAGTTGGCTGTTTTGAAATTATTTTTCTGAAAATATCCCTAATTGACGGTGTTGAGTCTATAACAATTCATAATCACCCATTACCCATTACCCATTACCCATTACCCATTACCTATAACCCATTATTAATCAATACGCACCACTCGAAACCCTAAAGTATCCATGCGAGTGTTGGGGCTATACTTGTGTCTTCTCGTCGTGCGTAGTTCGTTTTCGTAACTTTTAAAGGAACTGCTACGTGCTACCCGTCTTGAACAATTCCTACCTTCCCATTCCCAGATGTTCCCTTTAGCCGGGGCACCTCGGTAACTGGAACGAAAGCACGAGAGTGTCCACTCCATGACATTGCCGATGGTATCGTATATCTTAAAACGATTAGGTTTAAAACGACCCACTGGAGCGGTTTTTATTGCGTCCCATTGGCTGCCGCAAATTGCACAATTGGCTTGGTTTTTTCCGAGTTTATAACCCCACCAATAGGTCTTTTCCGAACCGGCGGCTGCGGCATATTCCCATTCTCTTTCGCTAGGTAGCCGATAGGTATAGCCCGTTTGGTCAGACAGCCATTGCGTATACGTATTCGCGTCATGCCAAGAAACATTGATGACAGGTCGTTGCTCCCGTCCCCAGCCTCTGTCATCTGGCCGCTTTCGGCCCGTCGCCCAAGCAAACCAGTCATATTCTTCAAATGTCACTTCATATTTGCTAATAGAAAAACTTTGTAATGTGACATCATGCCTGGGGCGTTCATCGTGATAGAATAAAGTGTTTTTACTACCCATCTTGAACGTGCCCCTCGGTAATATGACCATCTTGGGCCCTTGTCCATCTTTTAATTGGTCACGATATATTCCCAGCGGTTCCACGTTCAGCACCACTGGCGGTTCAACCGAGGGCTTGCTAGGTAGCTCTGGGGGTTCAACAACCGTTGTCGGGGGAACGGGGGGGGGTTTGGGTGTAAACAATATGGCCAGCAATCCGCCTAAAATGAGTGCAAAAATAGCTACAACACTTACCCCTATCAACCATCCCTTGTTGCTGCGATTTTGATACGAGGCAAGCGATTTATCTTTTTCCAATTGTTTGTGTTTTTCCATCATTGCCCGTGCCGCATCGCGTTGCACTTTGAGCAACTCTGCATCTTTTTGGGCTTGTTGACGGATGGCCTCAAGTTCTTGTTTGAGGGCTTGGTGTTCGGCCTCCTTTTTCGCTATCAGCCTAGCCAGTTCTTGTTGCAACTTTTCATCATGGGCGCGGCGTTCTTTAACCACACTAGCGGCACTTTTTTGGGCCTCATGTTTTAAACGTGTGAGTTCCGTTTTAGCACGAGTGAGTTGTTCTATTTGTGTACGAGTTTTTTTCTGGGCCTCTTCAAGATGGCCCATGCGCTCTTCAAGCGCCATTTTGGAAGAGGCAGTACGTTTAATTTCGTCAACCGGACTCCTCGTAGCCGAGGCGGTAAGCTTTTTATTGTTGGCCGTGGCTGGTTTTTTTTGGGCGGCAGCTTCTCTATCTTTGGCCTGAAGTTTGGTGATGGCTAGTTGTAGTACGCTTATTTGTGAAACCAGTTTGTTGGCTTCGGCCGCTTTACGCGCGGCTTCCGCCGTACTATCGGTAGTTTTGGCTTCCGCCTGTAGTTGATTATACCGCCTGATGAGTTTTTGAGCTTCAGCCTTAGCCTGAGTTATTGAAGACACAATCGTATTCTCGCAATTTTCGACTCTTTAGAGACTATCCGAAAACCTCTTGGAATCAACTATAAATAACGGGGTAAAGTCGTTTTCGGATAGTATCAATGTGAAATCAGATTTTGACCCGCTCGGTAGACACACGCATTTGCTCCCGCCTTACCGGTGATTCGCACAATCGCAAAGGTAGACAAAAGACAATTAGAGGCAACTGTTAAAAAACGTTTGCCTCGAAAAGAGGTTTTGTGTTCAGAGAATCGACAGGGTGTCATCACTTGATATCAAAAGGTAACTTTTAATGACTTTAGTTTCCTCTATTGCTGACGCTCAACCGGCGGTTGTTTGGCACTTTGTTTCGTGGTGTCGTTATTCGTTGTTTGAGAAAAAGAACACTCTGTGGGGTAGTCTTTCAGAAGGCAGACTGCTTCATCCAACCACGGTGTCTTAAAGATTACTACAGCGAGTGCCGCAATACATAAAACACCTACTCCTACGCCGATCAATAACCCATTCAAAAAGCCATTGCTGCTACCCCCATAACGTAAGAGACTCATTTTTTCTTTTTCTAGTTGTTTTTGTCTTTCCACGGCCGCATCACGTTGCTCCTTGAGTAATTCTGCATCTTTTTGGGCTTGTTGACGGACGGTATCAAGTTCTTTTTTGAGGCTTTGGTATTGTGCCTCTCTGCTCTGAATTCGGTCATTTAGCTTAGCCAGTTCCTGTGCTTGTGGCTGCCGTTTCTCTTTGGCACGGTGTTCAAGTTGAACCGCGTTTTTTTCGGCCTCAATTTGTAAACGCTCAAGTTCCGCTTTGGCTACGTTGAGTTGTTCGATTTTTGCACGGGTATTTTTCTGAGCGACTTCAATACGGCCAATGCGTTGTTCAAGTTCAGCTCTTTTTTCCTCGGCCAAGTCAGTACGTTTAATCCCTTTGTTGGTACTTGTCGCAGAGGGGGTGGTAGCTGTTTTGGCCGTCCTGGCGGTGTTTGCCGCAGTGGCGGGATCGATGGCTTTAGTTTTGCTGAGTGCCGATTGTAGCGTGTTTATTTGTGAAACCAGTTTTTCGGCTTGAGCGACTTTACGCGCCGCTTCCTCGGTTGGAGCCGTTTTGGCTTCTTGCTGTAGTTGATTGTACAGCTTGATAAGTTTTTGAACTTCAGCCTTGGTTTGAGTGATTGAAGACACCATCTTATGCTCGCAATTATTAATTAATTAAGTGAACAATGGCCGCACTTGGCGGGTCGATACAGCGCTCATGGTCCGCTCCCGGCGCCCAGAGACGCAGATTTTTATGATATCTTTCCAACCCTTCTATTTCATCAACGCTCACATTAGACTATAGGACCAAAGATTTATATAAATAATTTTTAAATAGCCTCTTTTGACCTTTCCAAAAATAGATTGAGTATTTATGAGTTTAGAATGGATTATACTGCACACAGTCATAGACCCTCGTTTTTCACCCACTCCTTCCGGCTCTCCTTCGGCCCGAAGGAGTCAAGCGCCATGAAAGTGACAATGTTGAATGTAACTATTTTATAAGCAAAAGAGAGGCCACTTTTTATGTTATAGAGATATACTTTGCAATCGTTTCCTAAATTAGTATATATAACAATGATTTACTAAAAAAAAATCAGCCAGCTCAAAAAAAATCTATTTTATACCAATTCTGGATTGAAACACTTGTTATGGTGTCGGTGGATCGCGTCGCGTAATCTGTCCCTAGCCATTTTCAACACATGAAATTCAATTAATAATTGGTATTATGAAAAATAGATTACAAGTGGATTGCCTGGGTTATAATCATGTCTCTAAGCATAAACCTTTGTTAAGAAATTTTTAAGGTTCACTTATAGTAAACCATTCATTAACAACTCAAAAATCATAACGGAGGTGTCTTCGACGCAAGCGTCGAAGGTTGTTTTTCTTCGGAAAGAATCCATAATATTTTTCATCAAGCGGCCAGTCAGGGGTTCAGTACATAAGGTCTGCGAATGGACTGACAAATCGCGGCGATTTGCGCCAAAAACCAAGCAAATAAGGATTGTACAAAGCGGCTTTTCAACATTATGTCTCTTTGGCCTTTGGTAGATTCACTTAACAAAAGGAGTGCTATTTAAAACGTTTGTTAACATAAATGAATCGGTACCGTGAGTTCCGTGCGGCTTAACGTCGTCTGTGGCGTATTGCATTTTGGACATTGGATTGTTCTATGTTCGTGAGCGGGAAACTTACGCCGCAAGTTGGCCTGTTTTTCCAAATTGATATCAGCACAAATGACCCCGGTTCCTCGGTTTAAACGGGTTAACACCACGCCCCACGGGTCGATTATCATGCTATTGCCGTAGGTTTCCCGACCATTGACATGATAGCCGCCTTGATTGGCCGCGATCACATAACAAAGATTTTCCACGGCACGGGCACGTACCAAGACTTCCCAATGGGCTTTGCCGGTGACCGCTGTGAACGCCGACGGTACGCCAATCAATTCTACGCCTTGGCTGAGCATACAGCGAAACAATTCCGGAAAGCGTAAATCATAACATACTGCCAGCCCTAAACGTCCATAAGGGGTGTCAATCACGACCACGTCGTGTCCGGCTTCAATTGTTTGAGATTCACAATAGTGTTCATCGGGGGCGGCGGTGACATCGAACAAGTGCATTTTGTCATAACGGGCGACTTCCTGTCCGGTATTATCAAACACCAAACAAGCGGCGCGGACTTTATGCGGATCGTCCGCTTCCATTGGCAACGTTCCCCCCACCAACCAAATCCCTAAGCGTTCGGCTTGTTGGGACAAAAATTCTTGGATAGGGCCAGAGCCGTAGGGTTCGCGAATGTCAACATTATCAGTTGGATGCATAGCCATCAGCGCAAAATTTTCTGGCAAAATAACCAGTTTTGCACCCATATTGGCAGTCTCGCTGAGGAGTCGGGCCGCTTCATGTAGATTGGCGGTGACATTGGAGCCAGAGGCCATTTGTATAGCTGCAATACGGTACATATCAGTTATCAGTTATCAGTTATAATTTATGCGAATTAAGGGTTGAATTGAATCATAAAAAATCAATGACTTATAAAAACGTCTTTCAGATAAGTGATTTTATAAGTCTTTTTTTTTGCTGAGCAAAACTTTAGCCTAAAATGTTCATTCTACATTTTTAATTTTTCAGATCGATATTCGCATTTATAGCCCATTCAATCGAGACGTTATAAGGACTCGTTGTAATAAAACACCTATAAAAAGTATGGCTAATGAGGTGCAATTGGGGGCCATAACTTAATTTGAAACATTTTATGGCCCCTAAACCAAGTCGTCTAAATAACCAGAAAATATCTCTTGCGTCAAAGCGCGTCAAAGCGCGTTTTTAAAAGCACGCAAGTGACGCAAAAGCGCAAGCATAATTTAGATATCTCTTGCGTCAAAGCGCGTCAAAGCGCGTTTATTTTTCCACTTACAAGAATTTATGAGATTCAATTTAACCCTTAATTCGCATAATTTATCAATGGTGTGAAGCGCCGCCCGAAACCCACTGCTACGCGGCCAAAAGTGGCCGCCTTTGGGCTTTCGACATGATGAGACGACCAAAGATACAAATGGAATGTGGTCATCAAAAGTCTTTTAATCCCGTTTATTGAAGAAACTTGGTTTCTATACGGCACTGTGTCATAAATGGCGTTTTTGTCCCGGAGAAACCCACCCCTAAACATCATCGGGGAAAGGAACAGGTGCGGGATTATTCCCCACCAAAGGCCAAAGTTTTTCCAATGGAAAAACGCATTCCGAGAGGGTGTGTCATCAAAAGCGCAAATAATGGCAGTAATATACTAATGAAAAATGAAAAGGCAATACCGCAAAATTCGGCAGAAAGGCCGCTTTTCAGAACAAAAATAAATAACTTAGGTTCGATTACTGCTTGATTTTGCGCTATTGCGAAAAATGATTAAATTAATGATAAGTCGCTAATTTTTAGAGTCATTTTATGACAAGTTCCGGCATGTCATTTTCACGGATTTTTCGTTAAGTTCCGTATAAGTATATAGTCCGTAAGAATTGTTTTGTACTTTGTAAAAACTTCTGAAGGAAGGCAAACTCTGAAGGAAGGCACAGAATTTTTCTGGACATCTATATGTCCATGCGCTTGGCTTTTAGAGCATGATTAGGCAATTATTGTACTCGTATAAAGGATAGCACTAAACGAGGGATTTCTCACCGGCATCTCGCCCAATTTATCCATGCTATAATAGAAATTATTGGAAATCAAACTCTCGGCGTAATTTTACGAATAAAACATCTGTTTATAGACAAAACCGCTGATTAACGATAATCAGCTAAAAACAAACACTTAGGTTAATAAAGGGGTTTATTTCCGATAAAGTCTAATATATCATCGTTGAACGGTACTTCTTTAAATGGTGTTCAAACCAAAATCACTCAACCCTTCTCCACATCAACCGGTTTTATTATCTCAAGTGCTTTCAGCATTAAACCTGCGTTCTGATGGAATTTATGTGGATTGTACCTTTGGGCGAGGGGGACATACTGAAGCGATTCTGAATCGTTTGGGAACGGTTGGCGGTGTGCTGGCTTTTGACCAAGATCCAGAGGCCGTGCAAGCAGCGCAAGCTTTGTGTGTTGCTGATAACCGTTTTAGCATCGTCCATAGTGACTTTGCACAGTTGGCACTGCATGTTGAAAGGCGCGGTTGGTTGGGCAAAGTAAATGGGGTATTGTTGGATTTGGGGGTTTCTTCACCGCAACTGGATACGCCGGCACGGGGCTTTAGTTTTATGCGCGACGGGCCGTTGGATATGCGTATGAATCCAAACAGCACAGAGACAGAGACAGAGACAGAGACAGTCACAGTCGTCGGTGTAGGAGAATGGTTATCTAAAGCCACTACCTTTGAGATTGCGGATGTATTAAAAACTTATGGTGAAGAACGTCATGCGCGACGCCTTGCACGGGCGATAGTGGCCGCACGCGAGCAAACGGAACTGAAAACAACGCGCCAGTTAGCAGACATTATTGCGGCCGCCCATCCGGCTTGGGAAAAAGATAAACATCCCGCGACGCGCTGTTTTCAGGCTTTACGAATTTTTATCAACCGTGAACTTGAACAGTTGCGGCAAGTATTGCCACAAGTGCTAGAGGTGTTAGCGCCGGGTGGGCGTTTAGTTGTTATTAGCTTTCATTCACTGGAGGATCGCATTGTTAAACGATTTATTCGTGATTGTGTCCGAGGTGATGATTTTCCACCTGGCGTGCCGGTGACGGCGAAGGCGTTACATCCCACTTTACGCACCATTGGCAAACCGGTCAAACCGAGTGCTGCTGAAGTCGCGGCAAATCCGCGTGCCCGTAGTGCAATCATGCGAGTAGCGGAAGTTCTCACTGAAAAGAAAATGTCCGTAAATAAATAAGAAAGCCAGGGGCGGTGCCCTTGGCTTTAATAATACGTCATAGACTTATGCGTCAATAAATATTTCGGACAATTCGATTGAAAATGAAATGGGTGCTGGTTTTATTGGTGTGTGCTGTGTTTGTGTCGGCCCTACCGGTGGTAGTAGTACGGCATAAAAACCGTATGCTTTTTACAGAGTTACAAAAACTGCAACAGCAACGTGACGCGCTGAATGTTTCATTTGGGCAATTGCAGTTGGAACAAAGTACCTTGGCTGAGCTAAATCGCGTTGAAACGATAGCCCGTGAGCAACTGGACATGGTAATGCCCACCCCTGATGACATCGTCGTGGTAAGGCCGTGAATTGTGAATGCTGAATGGTGAATGCTGAATGCTGAATGGTGAATGGTGAATGGTAAATCGTGAATTGTGAATTGTGACGTAAACGAACCGAAGCGAAGCTTTGCTAATTGTGAACCGCAGGATCGCGAAGCTAATGAATTTTGATAGGCTACGCCTAATCTCACTTGTTTCTCTTACATATCAGAACCCAAATCATTTTCGCGGACAAAGAAGTACGTTCGATCTAGAAAACTGATAACTGAATTCTTCTAACTGATAACTAAATATGCGAATTAAGGGTTGAATTGAATCATAAAAATCAATAACTTATAAAAACGTATTGATTGAAGAAATCGAAACGAAATGACATTTTTTTTCATTTTTCATTTTTCATTTTTCATTCTTAATTCGCATAAATAATGCCAGTGCTCTTCACACGTACTCGTCACAACGCGTTGCCACGACAGCGCCGCTTTTTAAAAATCAATAACTTATAAAAACGTATTGATTGAAAGTGATTTTAGAAGGTTTCTCAAGGTTTCTCAAGGTTTCTCAATATTTCTCAAGATTTCTCAAGATTTCTCAAGATTTCTCCGATCAAAGAAACAGAAATCGAAACGAAATGACATTTTTTTTCATTTTTCATTTTTCATTTTTCATTCTTCATTCTTAATTCGCATTAAATAATGCCAGTGCTCTTCACACGTACTCGTCACAACGCCTTGCCACGACAGCGCCGCTTTTTAAAAAAACGTCCTGTCCCACAAACTCAAACCTTGCCGTTTTGGGGAAGACGGCAGTGGGTGTTGGGTATTTTTGTCTTGATTATTGGCGTGTTGCTATGTAGGGCCGTTTATTTACAGGTTATCAATGCGAATTTTTTGCAAAGCCAAGGCAATGCCCGACATTTGCGTACTCTGTCGATAGCCGCACATCGCGGTATGCTTATGGATCGCAATGGTGAACCTTTAGCCATCAGTACGCCGGTGGAGTCGGTGTGGGTTAATCCCGCACAATTTGTGACTGCGCGGCAAAAGTGGGCCATGTTGACGAAGTTGTTAGATATCAAAACTTCTGAGTTAGAGGCCTTGTTGGCAAAACGTATGCACCGTGAGTTTGTTTATCTCAAACGGCATATTTCGCCGTCGCTGGCGAGCAAAGTTCAAGCGTTGAAATTGCCGGGCGTTTTTTTACGGCGTGAATATCGTCGTTATTATCCCAGCGGAGAAGTTTCGGCCCATGTCTTGGGGTTTGCTAATGTCGATGATCATGGGCAAGAAGGTTTGGAACTTGCCTTAAATAATTTTCTGATGGGTATGCCGGGCGCAAAACGGGTGATACAGGATCAAACTGGGCAGGTGATTGCCCTTGTGAAGAGTCTACGCATCCCTCGTTCCGGCCAAAATATTCGTTTAAGTATTGATCGCCGCCTACAATATTTGGCCTATCGTGAATTGAAAGCGGCTGTGCTGCGATCTCGCGCCCGTGCCGGCGCGGCAATTATTTTGGAGGTACACACTGGGGAAGTGTTGGCTATGGTTAATCAGCCAGCCTTTAATCCCAATAATCGTCGTGAACTTCTGAGTGAACGTTACCGTAGTCGTGCCGTCACCGATGTATTTGAACCGGGATCAACGATTAAACCTTTTACCATCGCGGCCGCTTTGGAAAGTGGTAAATATGCCCCGAGTTCCCGTGTTAATACCCATCCCGGTTTTTTGCGGTTGGGTAAATACACTGTCCGCGATAGTCGTAATTATGGTGTCATTAGCTTGGCAACTGTGATAAAAAAATCAAGTAACGTGGGTGCCAGCAAAATTGCTTTATCTCTTAAGCCAAAACGATTGTGGCAGACTTTGATGCAAGTGGGCTTAGGGCGTATTTCGGGCTGTGGTTTTCCGGGAGAAGTTGCCGGGCATTTGCCATATTTTAGCGAATGGCACACCGCCCGGCGGGCGAGTATTTCATTCGGTTATGGTGTCAGTGTGACATTGTTGCAGTTAGCACGGGCTTATGCTGCGTTGGGGAATGAGGGAATTTTACCGCCGGTTCATTTTATCCGGGTTAATGAGGAAAAAACGGCGAAGGAGCAAGGAGAAAGGGTGATGCAAGCAAAGACAGCGCGACAAGTAGTTCATATGCTCAAAGCGGTGGTAAAACCTGGGGGAACTGGTTCATTAGCACAAATTAGCCGATTTTCAGTTGCCGGTAAAACGGGCACGGTGCGTAAAGTCGTTGCTGGAAAATATTCCGACAGTGATTATTTGGCTTTGTTTGCCGGGATTGTGCCGGCGAGTGCGCCGCGTTTGGTGATGGTGGTGCTGATAGATGAGCCTCGCGCTGATAGCTATTATGGCGGAAAAGTGGCAGCGCCAGTGTTTGCCAAAGTCATGTCAGGCGCTTTGCGGTTGCTTAATATTCCGCCTGATAACCTGACGGGTTTGTAGTATACTCAGCACGGGCATAATTTGCACTTTTGTCATTCCGAACCCAAAGCTAGGTACGTGAGCTCGACTTTTCAATAAGTTATATAACTCATATATTAATCAATTATTTGATGACAATTAATTGATTAAAAATACATTTTTATATATTAAACCCTTACATTTAATAAGTTAATAACCCTTATTTGTGGGCCATAAACTGGAAGAAGTAAGTACAGCTTATGGGTTTTGTTTTTAACTGATTGATAATGAAGTCATTATAACTAAATAATTGATATAACTAATAATTTTCTAACTCATTGAGATTTAAAGTCGAACTCACGTTAGGTAGTTACACTGGCTATCTAGGGGCGTTGCCCCTTTTTATATTAATATCGCCCCGTTGGGGCTGACTTTAAAACCTCTATTAGCAATATTTATAACAAGACTCGTTTTTGTCAATTCAAAATTTCTCTCCGTCGTGAAGATTTCTCCCGCCTATCGATCTGACAAAATGGAGTCTATTTATTTAAAAACTGTCCGAACCATTGATATTACCAATATTAACAAATTCATCCGCGCGGCTAATTTTGGGTGCATTCCTATTGAACGGGCAATAACTACAAGGATTGCATTTTAGAAAGGATTTATAAAAAAGTATTTTTGGCTCTTTATAAAACCTTAATTTAGTGCCGGATAGCGGAAGTTTTCATACCACCCCTTAGTACAACTAAAGGTAGGCTGGATATTTCCGCTTTCATGTACTATAGTATTCCATAAAAATTGAAAAACACATCCGATGTTTGCTAAACATCGGATGTGTTAATAAAAACTATTCCCCAAACATCCGCCTCACTTCTTCACTGGAAACCCGCCCTTGGGTTTTATCGCGCCGCCGAGAACGTTCAATAATTTCCAAAAATTGAGAATTGGTACTCATTGACAAGGTTTCCAAGTCGATATTCTCAACCGGCATCAAAAATAAGGGAGTATCAGCCCTTTATCCCCTCGCCTAATGAGAGCTTAGGGTTACTTGAATGCTTGAGAGTCCATTTTTTTGACGTGGAAGGCTAACCACCTCAAGCTTTTTTAATCATACTTTAAAAATAAAAAAATGTCAATTTTTTGAGATAATGTCCAGCCAATATCAATAGTTATCAATATTTTTGGGCCGACTATATCTCTTCTCCACCCAAATAGACTTTATTTCGGTATTTTTGTCCAATGGCTCTAATAACCACGATTTTTTCCGGTATTTATTCAACCTCAAACTAAATTCGTAAAAATAAACAAATTGTGTGTGTAAAAAAAAACGCCACTATTCCTACATTCGCTTATTTCGACCGTCGTTGTACTGAATGTGTTGTATAGAAACAAGTCAAATCCAGTAGGCCATTGAGACGGAACCGGTAAGCAAAACGCAAAGACTGTGAGTCGAACAAATACCCATATAAACAATATGGCTATTTTGGTGCGACAAAGAGAGGGCCATACTTTCATTTGAAAACTTCCAAACGATTTTATGGCCCTCAAACCAAACAGACCAGAATCAGAGTTCAAATTCAGGAGTCCAAACTTTAGTTTGGCAGCCGTCCAAACTTTATAGATTTTCAGAAAAATAATTATCGAAGGCAGCCATCTGAGAGCTACTGTCTCCTAAAGGAGACTAAATTAATTATCTGAATATCTATAGTTTGGCAGGAGTCCAAACTGCGAACCGGCGTGTTCGCCCTCTCCCCAAAATGATTCCAACGCAACCGTCCAAAGCTAAAGCTTTGGACTCCAGCACCGGAGGCAACAATGGATGCAACAGAGGCAATCGATGTAGTTGTATCGTTTGACACGACCGGATCGATGTATCCGTGTCTTACGCAAGTCAGGCGCAATGTGAAGAGTCTTATCAAGCGACTTTTTAAGGATATTCCCGGCATTCGTATAGGCATCATTGCTCATGGCGACTATTGTGACGCGGGTAATCCTTACATCACCAAAATGCTTGATCTATCCACTAACGAAAGTGCAATTTGCGACTTCGTCCAGCGCGTGGAGCCTACATTTGGCGGTGACAGTCCTGAGTGCTACGAGTTGGTGCTCCATGAGGCTCGCAGCTTGTCTTGGATAGCCGGGAAATCTAAGGTACTCGTCCTTATAGGTGACGATGTGCCGCACGGCCCCACTTATCCTATGAATACGAAAAATATCAACTGGCGCAATGAACTGGGGTTGCTTTTGGAGGCGGGTATTAATGTTTATGCCGTCCAAGCCCTCGGCCGCCGACATGCTACGGCGTTTTATCGGGAGGTTGCGGAGAAAACGGGCGGTTTTCATCTGGAACTCAATCAGTTCGCTACTGTTGTGGACATGATTATGGCGGTTTGTTTCAAACAATACGGTGACATACAACTTCAGCAGTTTGAGGAAGAGCTTGCGAATAACGGTCGCATAAACCGGCAGGTTGATAAGATAATTGGAACCCTGATGGGCCGCGAGGAGTCTGAGAGGTTTACGGACGACGTGGGTGAATTGGGTGCCGTGGACGGTGGCCGTTTCCAAGTTCTTGAGGTGGATGCTGATGTGCCCATTAAAAAATTTGTGTTGGACAACGGCCTGACGTTCAAGACTGGGCGGGGGTTTTACGAGTTCACCAAACGTGTGAAGGTTCAGGCGAATAAGGAAGTCATTTTGCAGGATTTGAAAACCGGCGATTTGTTTTCTGGCGATAAAGCCCGGCAAATGGCTGGTATTCCCATCGGAGAAAGTTGCAATGTGTCACCGTTGAGTTGTCCTGGATATCGGGTATTTATTCAGTCAACGAGCTATAATCGAAAACTCCTCGCTGGAACGAAGTTTTTGTATGAAATCGATGACTGGGTGGATTGAAGTGCTACGCTACTAATGATTTTTATGAAATACTCTAGATTAATCTTTACCCCGAAGGGGTATAATGAATAATGAAAAAGGAATAATGAAAAAGGAATAGATTAATCTTTACTCCGAAGGGGTAAAATGTGAATAGCTTTAGTGGAAGCTATGGTAAAGGTAATTATTACCCTGAAGGGGTAAAATGTGAAACGCAGTAACGAGCGTAGCGAGATAATAGCCACAGGTGGAACCTGTGGTAAAAGCCGTTGAAATACGTCAACCCTGAAGGGGTTGAATGTGCAGTTATCTCTATAACAATTCACATTCAAAGATTTACGGGTGGTGGTTGGCTTTTTTCCCCAGGTTTCATCCTCATCGTTATACACAAGTCTTTTGGATACCAGGTGGCTCCCTAACAAGTACAACGGATACGCGAAATAAACGGATAAAAGAGCATTGATTTTTAATGAATCCCTAACGTGGAGTCTACCCTTTAAAATCAATAAAAATAAATTGTTTAAAAACTTATGTATAAGGATGAGGGTTTCACTTGGGGCTATTATCTCGCGTAGCGAGTTACTGCGTTTCACATTCAACCCCTTTGGGGTTGGGGTGGTTTTTTTCCCAAGTTCCACCTGGGGCTATTATCTCGCGTAGCGAGTTACTGCGTTTCAGATTCAACCCTTTCGAGGTTGTGGTGGTTGTTATTAATTGCTTGTCGTTCTGGTTTTACCAACGTTTTAACATTTTTTCTAAGCTTTTTTTACCTAAGCCTTTAATCCGTTCAATGAGTTCATCACGCGATTGAAAGGGCTGAAAGGTTGGTTTTTGTCTTTCGTTGATGATGTTTTCTCGAACTGTTTTCACCGCTTTTATCTTTTCCAATTTAGAAAGGAGTTCAAAGAGAGGTAATGTATTGATATCTTCTATGAATTTCTGTTCTTTTGGAGTAGATGGGATTATAACGGTTTGTTGTGGTTGTACCGGTATTACCTCCGATGGTTTTGGTGGTTCTACCAAAATGGATGGTTGTACCGGGGATATCGGTGGTTTTTCCGGCAGAGTTGGTTCAGTAACAGGAGACAAAGGTGTTGGCGTTGCCGGCGAGGGTTGTGTGGTTTTAATTTGTAGCTGCTCGCCAAGGGCTTTTATTTGATCGCCTACTTGTTGCCGAATTTGGTTGCCGATATCTTTTAGTTGATCGCCCATAAAACGCGTTAAGGTTTCTAGGCTTTCATGTAGTTTATTGTCTCTGGTTTCAACGAGTCTATTCACTGTCTGTTCTAAAGCTTCGTTTTTGGCGACGAGTGTACTCATTGTCTTTTCTAAAGCCACTTTGCTGTCATTCTGAACCGCTTCAGTTGGCATCATTGCAATGGGTTCATCAAGCTCATCATGCAATGTTGGTGGTTGTGGCTGTAGGGATGGCTTTAACTCATCCGGAATCGCTTCAGTTGGCTTGGCAACGGGTTCATCAAGCGCCGGCGGAGCGGCTGGGGGCAGTGTTTGCGTTGGTGGCGGCACTGATTGTCGTTGCCTAAACACTTTGATCTGTTTTTCATACGCCGCCTTTTCTTGTTCAGATTCAACAATATAGGCGTTTATTGTTTCACCTTTCAGGGGATCGATTTCCTCGGCTCTCAGTGCCGCATAATATTCAAAATTTCCCTCAATGACAGTATAGGAATCTACCCCATTTTCCAATAAAATTGGTGGCGTGATGGTGCCTTCCATTTTTAAAATAAGTTGGGCTGCCTCGTCCAAATCTGCCTCCAAAAATTGGCTGCGAGGTAATGATGAATGAATGTCTTCAACCAGCACAATAGAGGGTGATATTTTTTTCATGAAGATACCCCGATTTTTTGCAAAATTTCTTGAGCTAATTGTTGAAACTCCGCCACTGACTTGGAACTTGATTTAAAATCAAGTATTGATCTGGGATCAGCGACTTCCATATCACCGATATCTAAGCTTTGCTCCGTACACTTGGCTAGATCATCTCTTTCAAAGATGATGGTGTCCATTACTTCAAATTGATAGCGTTGCGGAATTAACGCCAAACGTTTCTGCAAAGTGCCTTTGATGAATTTGGCATTTGTTGATATTTTGGTGGGCAAAACGCCTAGGGGTTGGATGGGGGAACGATTAAGCAATTCTCGAAATTCATTGTTTTCCTTAATGAACTCCTGAACATTTTCTAAACCTTCGTTGGCAAATGGTTTGAGATCAGAGGGAATGATCAAATAATCTGCCGTTATCAGTGCCAGCCCGGCGTATAGATTTAACGAAGGGGGCGTGTCGATAAGAACAATATCATATTTATCCTTGACAACCTCCAATTTCTTAATCAGCATACCTTGAACATATTTAAGCTGATTGAGTTCATTCTCTTGTTTCATCAAAAGAATATGGGAAGGTATCACATCAATCTCGTGGCTACTAAAACGGGAAGTTCTTGCTACCTCTGAGATGGAAAACGCTTTCCGTGATTTCAACAGATGATAAATATAACTGTCTTTCAAGTTATCTTTTTCTTCGTCTCCGAAGTTGACTAAACCGGTAGCAAAAGTTGTGTTGGCTTGGCTGTCTAAATCAATCACTAAGACTTTTTTACCGGCTTTGCTAAAAGTGGCGGCGAGGTTGACGACGGTTGTTGTTTTGCCGACGCCGCCTTTGTTGTGATAAACGGCAATAATTTTCATGTTAACGTTCCGTTTGGTAAGTTCTAGTTGCTGATTTGAGCGATTAAGTAGTGTTTCTTTAGCGATTAGTGCCCTAATCTCGTCCATTCTGTTTTCAATACCATAGCCATAGCAGTGAAAAATCAGTTGAATCTGATTTTCGGTGCGTTGATAAATTCTAATTTCTTTGCCATTGGTTAGCAACCCATAAGTAATGTGTAAATCTATCATGTAGCGTTTTAACTGATCAATATGATCATTTAAATTCTTATCGGGGTGCTTGGCTTCAAAAACAACGCTTGTTGTAGGTTCAAGCGTTTGGCTGGCATCTGCTAGGAAGTCTAGACGAAATCGGTTATATTTTATTTCTTGTCGCCATGAGTTAATAGAGTAGCCTAGAGCAGGTAAAAGATAGCTCACAATCAGTTTGCTTTCAACTTCTCTTTCATTGTGACAACAGTTAGGATCAAAACGCATTTTTTCTGGAGATTTTTTGGTCATGTTTTTAGCCCAAAGCTAGTCTGCCAGCCCAAAGCCAGTCAGCCTAAAGCCAGTCAGCCTAAAGCCTGGGGCGATGCCCCAGGCTTTATTAATGTCGCCCCGTTGGGGCTTGTCTGGAAATTAAAACCCCTGGAAATTAAAAGAGGAGGATTATTTTGTATTTACCAAGGGCAGTCAAAAATGCCTAGAGCAAATCTGTTTATTCCCAAAATCCGTTGTATTCTCAGTCAATTAATCCATGAATTGCCCACTGAGCTTGATAGCGAAGTGACGGGTTTAACTTTGGATAGCCGAGTCGTGCGCCCCGGCGATTTGTTTTTTGCACTCGCGGGCACGCAAACACATGGCGAAATCTATATAAAGTCAGCCTTGCAAAACGGGGCGATAGCCATACTTAAAGAGGCACCCGTTGCGGCTGTTGAAATGTTGCCGGGCAACGTTCCTTGTATTTCTCAGCCTAATTTGTCTCAACAGGTTGGCGAAATTGCGGCGCGGTTTTATGACAATCCTTCGCGCAGTCTGCGCGTCATTGGTGTTACCGGTACTAATGGCAAAACCTCGGTAACGCACGCAGTTGCCCAAATGTTACAATTAATAAGTGGCGACTGTGGTTTGCTTGGCACGTTGGGCTATGGGATTTCTGGGGCTTTGCAGCGCAGTTCTCATACTACTCCTGATGCTATCCGTCTGCAAGCCTTGTTGGCTCAGTTACGGGCACAAGATGTACAAAATGTTGTGATGGAAGTCTCATCTCATGCGTTAGCACAAGGACGAGTCAATGGAATCGTTTATGACACGGCGGTATTGACTAATTTAAGCCGTGATCATTTAGATTATCATCAAACGATGAGGCAATATGGCGACGCTAAGCGGCGATTATTTATGATGCCAGGCTTAAAAACGGCGGTGATTAATAGTGATGATGCGTTTGGGCAACGCGTTTTGGCCGATTTGCCAAAATCGGTGATACCTTTAATTTATAGTATCTATAATAAGATGGCTGATGTTTATGCCCAAATACGTGCTTACGATACGCTCGGTTGCCGGCTGGTTGTTTATAGCCGTTGGGGAGATGGGCAATTATATAGTCCGTGGTTTGGACAGTTTAATGTCAGTAATGTTTTGGCGGCACTCACGGTGTTGCTTAGCATGGGATTTCCGTTGCCAGATGTTCTTAGTCAATTAACTACCCTTCGCGCTGTGCCTGGGCGCATGGAACGATTTGGACAAGCGCATCAGCCTACTGTTATTATTGATTATGCCCATACGCCGGATGCTTTGGAGAAAGCGTTGTTAGCGTTGCGCGCTCATTTGAGCGGAACAGAGAAAAGGGGACAGGATAACGGGGAAATTAGCTGTCAACAATTACCCATTACGCCATTGCCTATTAGTCAATTATGGTGCGTGTTTGGTTGTGGTGGTGATCGGGATCGGGGTAAGCGTCGATTGATGGGTGAGGTGGCGCAACGTTTGGCTGATAAAGTGATTATTACGGATGATAATCCACGTCATGAGGCGTCTCAAGCGATTATTGATGATATTGTGCAAGGTTGTCCAACACCTACGGCGGTAATATCTGATCGACAAGAAGCGATTCGCTATGCGCTGCAACAGGCGGCGGTGGGCGATGTGGTGTTGATTGCTGGCAAAGGGCATGAGGATTATCAGCTAGTTGGTGATCAATGTTTACCGTTTAGTGATAGGGCTGTGGTGTCTTCTTTGTTAGATTAGAGAGTTTCGATACCATCCCAACGCCAACGGCTAAAGCCGTTGTCTAAAAGCTCAAGTGCCCTAAAGGGCACTAAGTTTTTAGTTTTAGCTGGCTTCAGCCTGCTTTAGCTTTTAGCCTTAGAATTTATTCTAAGGCTGAATGGTACTGAATGGTACGAGGATTTCCGCCGTCGTGTACTGTTTAGCGATAGGGCTGTGGTACCTTCTTTATTAACGTGAGTTCGATTTTAAATATCAGTGAGTTATATAATGATTAATTATGTAAAATAGTTATTTATAATGAATTTTAAATCAATCAGTTCATAACAAAACCCATAAGTTGTACTGATTCATTGCAGTTGATGGCCCACAAATCAGGCTTATTAACGTATTAATGTTAAGGGTTTTCATTTAATGAAAAATGAAAAATGAAAAATGAAAAATGAGTTAATCTGTTCATAACAAAACCTATAAGTTGTACTGACTCATTCCAGTTGATGGCCCACAAATCAGGCTTATTAACGTATTAATGTTAAGGGTTTTCATTTAATGAAAAATGAAAACTGAAAACTGAAAGTTAATCTGTTCATAATAAAACCTATAAGTTGTACTGATTCATTCCAGTTGATGGCCCACAAATCAGGCTTATTAACGTATTAATGTTAAGGGTTTTCATTTAATGAAAAATGAAACATGAAAAATGAAAAATGACTTAATCTGTTCATAATAAAACCTATAAGTTGTACTGATTCATTCCAGTTGATGGCCCACAAATAAGGGTTTATCAATTAATTGTCATTAAATAATTGATTAATAGATTATTTATATAACAAGCAAGAAAAGTCGAACTCATGTTATTGGATTAGAGAGTGATAGTCGCTAAAGCGACTACTACAAACGCGACTACTATAAACGCGACTACTACAAACGCGACTACTATAAACGCGACTACTATAAACGCGACTACTACAAACCTACTATAAACCAATGATAGAATTTTATTTAAGTGAAATAGCACCGGCGCTCGGTGCAGTCCTCTCAGGAGAGGATGTTAATTTTGTCGGTTGCAGTACCGATACACGCCAAATTAAACCGGGCGTTCTTTATGTGGCTTTGCGTGGCGAGCGTTTTGATGGCCATGATTTTGTGGTGGAGGCTCAAAAGAAAGGTGCGAGTGCTGTTATTGTTTCAGGCGAGGTGACTTGTGATTTGCCTAGTCTGCGTGTTGCTGATACGCGAAAAGCTTTGGGAGATTTAGCCCGTTTGTGGCGGCAACGCTTTGATTTGCCGTTGGTAGCCATTACCGGCAGTAATGGTAAAACGACGACTAAGGAAATGCTTCGAGCGATTTTTGTTGAACAGGTGGCCCCAAATGCCGTTAATGGCGAAAAAGCGAGTGTATTAGCCAGCCTTGGCAATTTCAATAATGATATTGGTGTGCCTTTGACGCTCTTTAATTTAGAGGCCAAACATCGTTATGCTGTTATTGAAATGGGCGCTAATCACCCTGGCGAAATTGCTTACTTAACGGATATTGCTCAACCGAGTTGTGCAACCATTACGCAATGTGCGCCGGCCCATTTGGAAGGGTTTGGTAGTGTTAAGGGCGTTGCTCTTGCCAAAGGCGAGATTTTTTCTAATTTAAAAGCGGGCGGCGTTGCTGTTATTAATAATGATGACGTTTATGCCAATCTGTGGCGGGATTTGGCGACTTCGCACCAAATCAGCCGTTTTGCGTTAGACAACCCGGCCGATGTGATGGCAACGGATATACAATTAAACGATGACAATAGTGATTTCAGCTTACAAACTCAAAACGGTGAGATTGCTATTCATCTACCGCTGCCTGGACAACATAATGTTATGAGTGCTTTGGCGGCAAGTGCTTGTGCGCTGGCTTGTGGTTGTTCATTAGAGACAGTACAACAAGGCTTGCAACGTATGCTGCCCGTCAAGGGGCGTTTGCAAATCAGTAAAGTCAATGGCATGACTTTGATTGATGATACTTATAATGCCAATCCCACTTCGCTCAATGCTGCGCTTGCGGTGTTAAGCAATAACACGCCTCCGTATTGGCTCGTGCTTGGTGATATGAATGAACTGGGCACAGACAGCGCGAAGTTTCATCGAGAAGCTGGACAACGAGCGCGTGAGGTTGGCGTGGAACGTTTATGGGCGATTGGTGAGATGAGCCGCTACGCGGTGGAGAGTTTTGGTGAGGGCGCGTACCACGCCAGCAGTCACGATGATTTGATTGAGTCTTTACGCGCTCAATTGCCCACGCATGCTACGTTGCTGGTTAAAGGTTCACGCGGCATGCAAATGGAAAAAATCTTTTCCGTGATCCGTGAACTCTCTAAAATTGTGAATTGTGAATTGTGAATTGTGAATGGTGAATGATGAATGATGAATGGTGAATTGTGAATGGTGAATTGTGAATGGTGAATTGTGAATGGTGAATTCTTCCATCAGTTTGTAGGACTACCCTAGCGTTTGGACGACAGTCAAGTCTAATAATGAAGTGCGACAGAGGGCCATATTTTAATTTGAAAGCATCCAAAGTATTTTATGGCCCTCAAAATCGATAGTCCAAATAACCTGCTATACTCAGCGTTGGAATAATTTGATGAGGCTGGTGGGCAAGAAAAAGACTTTGCCGGCCCCCTACACTGATAACTGATAATTGAAAAAACTGATATGTTGCTTTGGATTAGCGAATACCTCGAATCTTTTTATGGTGCTTTTAATGTCTTTCAATATCTCAGCTTACGCGCCATCTTGAGTGCCATCACGGCCTTATTTATTTCTTTGATAGTAGGCCCTCTATTGATTCGCAACTTGAGCATGAATCAAATGGGCCAGCAGGTGCGCGATGATGGGCCACAAGCGCATTTGATAAAAGCCGGTACGCCCACGATGGGTGGCGCGATGATTTTGCTGGCGATTATGGTAAGTACCTTGTTGTGGGGCGACTTATCTAACCGCTTTGTGTGGATAGTTTTGCTTGTGACTTTGTTGTTTGGCGCAATCGGTTGGGTTGATGATTATCGTAAAATTGCGCTTGGCAATTCTAAAGGTTTGTCGGGCAAGGAAAAATATTTTTGGCAATCCGTCGTGGGTTTAGGCGCGGCGGTGGCGTTGGTAATGACGGCTAAATCTCCTGCCGAAATGCAGTTGATTGTGCCTTTTTTTAAAGATGTCATTTTTGATTTGCCGATCTGGTTGTTTGTGCCATTAGTCTATTTTGTGGTTGTTGGAACGAGTAACGCGGTTAATCTTACTGATGGCTTGGATGGTTTGGCTATCATGCCGACTGTGTTAGTGGCGGGCGCGTTGGGTATTTTGGCTTATCTCGCCGGACATGCTGGCTTTGCCAAGTATTTGGGTATTCCTTATGTGGCCGGTGTTGGTGAGGTGGTGGTGTTTTGTGGGGCGATGGTAGGGGCCGGTTTGGGTTTTCTCTGGTTTAATACTTATCCCGCACAAGTGTTTATGGGCGATATCGGCGCACTGGCGTTGGGAGCGGCACTGGGTATCTTGGCAGTGGTGGTTCGGCAAGAGTTGGTATTGCTGATTATGGGTGGCGTGTTTGTGATGGAAACGGTGTCGGTGATTTTACAGGTGGCTTCATTTAAATTGACTGGCAAACGATTGTTTCGCATGGCGCCATTACACCATCATTTTGAATTGAAAGGGTGGCCGGAACCTCGCGTGATTGTGCGATTTTGGATTATTACGGTGATGTTGGTGCTGATAGGGTTGGCAACGCTGAAAATTCGCTAAATCGCTAGCTATGGCACTGGGGCCGTTCAATGGGATAATCTTCTAATAGTTATTCGTCAATCAACAGATAATCAATAACTTAGAACCTTTTCCAAGTTCATTGTAACCGATTGATTTTATAGCGTTCCCATTTAAGGGCCCCAGTGCCCTAGCTATAGATTTTAAGATAATTATTTTCTTTCGTGAATAGCCCTAGATTTCATCCGGAGTCCAAGATTTATCTTGGACGTCTCAATCATCCGGAGTCCAAGATTTATCTTGGACGTCTATTTATTCACTATTGGCTTTTTGAAGTTATTTTTCTGAAAATATCTATAAACTAAAACTTTTAACAGTTTCAGGCGATAAATCGCCTACTACAAACTAAGTCTATTGGCAACTGGTTCTCACGTCAGCCAGTGTATTATAGGCCTTATTGACGGCTGCTTGCTTTTTCAATTCAGGCCCCAATTCTTCTTCAAGGTTTGAAGTCACTCTTCTTCTGATATCTTCGTTGATATCAAATCGCTTCTCCTCAAACAGTTCCAAAAGCACTTCCGCCAGTTCCTCGAAGTAATTTTTGATACCCATTTTTGTATGTTCATTGACTTCGGTTTGTTTGTTCCGTATAAACTCGATCATCTTTTTCCCATGTAGGCCCAAAGCTTCTTCGATAATCTTATCCCGCTTCTTGTTATCACTGAATGATTGTTGCGCCATTTCAGTCCCTAAAGACTGGAGGGTATCTCCATAACCTGACAACAAGACATCGCAATGTCCTTTGGCTCTGGCTATCAAATCTCTGTCACCTAATTTGTCATTCAGCAGGTTCAAAACCTCGTCAGGCAGAGAATTGCTGTCTTTCAAGTCATCAAGCAATTGATGAGAAAACGCTTGAATAACTTTCTCTTGCATCAATGACTGCACGTTTTCTCGGAACAGTTTGGAGATAGATAATCTTTCCTCCAATTTTTGAGGCAATCTTGCCAAATTTTGTTTGATATCAAGGCCTTCTATTAAATCATCTTGGATTTCCTGTCTATTGAGCTCATTCACCGCCCCGGTAACCTTGGTTTCAAATTCCCGCTGTGTTTCGTCGGCCCAGAAGACAAATTCTGGTGAACTGACCGTCCGTATGGCCCCTTCTCGGATTTTTTGGGTGACAATCTTGTCCACATCATTCAAGATTTTGGCCGCTCTTTTCTCGGTTTCTCTTCTGATCAGAAAGTCCTTGAAACTTTCTTTACCTTCAGTCGGTTCTTTGTAATGAGGTCTCAATTTGTCAAGCAGTTTGCCTGATAAGTCACGACAGGCGCGTTTGGCTTCGTCAAGGAATTCCTTTTTAGCTGTCGTTCCTAAGTAGGCCAGTAAGTCGTCTTTCAATTTGACGAAATCGCGGACTTCCTCTATTGAGCTGATTAACGCCTGAGCTTTTTCAGAAGACGGCACTTCTCCGACCAACTTTTTTAAAATATCAAGATGTCCTTCCAGCCCACTGCCTTTCAGTTTGTCTTCGCTAATGAGCTTCAAAAGTAAATAATTCAAGGCCGTGACTTTTACGACGCGATCATCATTTACCTCAAATTGATGCTCTTTCACTTTCGCATCAAAATTGTTGTTGGCCTCTTTTCTCTGTTTTTCGCCAGCGGTATCCCATTGGTTGATGACCCAAAAGGCCTTTTGTAAAACTTCTGGCCTTTGTTGATGGATTTCATCCAATAAATCAATTTCCTCACCTTCAAGCAGCTTTAAGACAATTGTCGTGATCACAAAGGCTTTGGCATCCTTTTCCACGTAAGATTGGGTAATCTTTTTATGTCGTGGATTGACGACACCTAAACCCGGTAAATCCACTAACACAACGCCTTCTTCAGAGAGATTGGTTTCGGAAAGATACACTTCCACTTTGTCTATAAACAAAATATCTCTGTTTTCGGTATTTTCAGTCACGTATTTAGGCAGATCGGAAAGTTGGATTTCCTTGGTTTCTCCTTGGAAAGCATTACCTTTTGTAATCAGGGTTTTGAGTTCATCAAAGAACTTGCCTTTATTAAAAGGTCTATTTGAGGTTTTCACGACTTCAGCTATGTCGCTTTGAAGTGTGTCGATGAGTTTTTGATCATCCAATTCGACGAGTTGTGAAATGTCTTCACGATTTTTTACCAAATCTTTGGAGATTTCCTCAATATAAAGGTTTCTGAGTTCTCGTCTTTCTGTCTCACCCAGATAATGAATGACGGCGTAGTCTTTATCCCCTTTTTTCACATGAGTAGGAATGGCCGTAAAGGATTTAGTCGCTTCAGGCAGCAGATTTCTGCCAAGAATGGCATTGATGACCATTGACTTTCCGGCCGAAAAACTGCCGAGAAAAGCCACTGGAAATTCAGGAGACTTGAGCCGATTAATCCAAGATTCTTTGTCTCGGACATAAGACTTAAAATGATCAGGCAAGTCCTCCTTGCCCAAATACGGTACAACATTTTGATAGGCATCAAATATCTTCTCAAAATGGTTGAGTATTTTCGTGTATTCAGTGTCTGGCATAATTGCCTCTTGTTTGAGTTCACGTTAAAAAGTGAGGGCGCATTTTAGCAGCACTGTGTCTATTTTAAAACAAGGCCCCCGGATGACATTTTTCAGCGTTGCTTACTGTGGCGATTGACTGGCAAATGCCGCTAAAGCCCACGACGAATTTGGGTAGATTCATTTTACAGCCGGCGCTTGTGCAACAATATTGTCTTATTGATTGGCTAGGCAATCCAAAATCGACAACCGGCCTCCAGCAAAAAAACACCTACAAAAACTCTCTCCCTTAAAGCGCGACTGAGGGCCATAACTTAATTTGAAAACATTCAAAGCACTCTATGGCCCTCAAACAAGACAGTCCAAATAACCCGCAAAAAAATAGGTCAATAATAGGCCCGCGTATCACTACTTTGCCAAACTTCAGTCAGACGACAGCGGCGGCTGCCAAACGTGATCATTTTTCAGTGATCAGTTATAGTCGTTTATCGGCCTCTCGTTTGATATCACGTTAAAAAGTGGGGGCGCATATTAGCAGTGTGTCTATTTTAAAACAAGGCCCCCGGATGAGATTTTTCAGCGTCGCCCACTGTGGCGATTGGCTGGCAAATGCCGCTAAAGCCCACGAATTTGGTTAGATTCATTTCACAGCCGACGCTTGTGCAACAAATTTGTCTCATCGATTGGCTCGGCAATCCAAAACCGACAACAGGCCTCACGTTTTCAATGATCTGTGTTCAGTGATCACTGTTAAGTTATCAGTTATCCGTATTAAGTTATCAGTTATCAGTTATATTCGTTTATCCGCGCAATTCGTTGCACTATTAGCGCGTAATCCGTTGTACTATCAGTTAGCCATTCGTTGAACTGCTATCTAATTTGTGATCAAAAGTGATCACGGCTTAGTTCACGATTCATCCAAGCTGGTTGCCGCCATCATTCAGACGTTTTGGGGCACTACGGATAAAAAACAAGGGCCAGGGCATAGACTTGATTTGATTCAATCAATCCTTACATGTAAGACCAAAATCACACAAAAAGCTTTTGAACACGTTTGTCCCTATTTTTGACCACTAGAAATCAACTCTCCGTCATTCAGACGTTTTGGGGCACTACGGATAAAAAACAAGGGCCAGGGCATAGACCCAAATGAACCTGGAAAAATTAACCACCAAATTTCAACAAGCCTTAACCCAAGCACAAAGTCTCGCCGTCGGACGTGATCACCGTTTTATTGAGCCCGCGCATGTACTTTTAGCCATGCTCAATCAAACAGATAGCGGTGTCAGTCAATTACTGGCGCGTGCCGGTGCCAATGTCAATCAAATCCGCCCCGGCTTGACTGAGGCCTTAGAACAAATGCCTAAAATCAGCGGCCATCACGGTGAAGTGCATGTCTCTAATGACTTAAACCGCTTGTTAAATATCAGTGACAAACTGGCACAGCAACACAATGACCAATATATTCCCAGTGAATTATTTATCTTGGCGGCCGTAGAAGATAAAGGCACCATTGGTAACTTACTGCGTCAAGCCGGCGCTAACAAAGCCTCGCTGGAACAAGCCATCAAGCAAATGCGCGGTGGACAACAAGTCAATGATCCCAACGCCGAAAATTTACGCCAAGCCCTTGAAAAATATACCATTGATTTAACGGAACTGGCCCTACAAGGTAAATTAGATCCGGTGATTGGGCGCGACGATGAAATTCGCCGCGTTGTGCAAGTGTTGCAACGCCGCACTAAAAACAATCCGGTGTTAATTGGTGAGCCTGGCACTGGCAAGACTTCGATTGTGGAAGGCTTAGCTCAACGCATCGTCAATAGCGAAGTGCCAGAAGGCATAAAAAACAAACGCTTACTGGCCCTAGACATGGGCGCGTTAATTGCAGGTGCCAAGTATCGCGGTGAATTTGAAGAACGCCTAAAGGCGGTACTGAAGGACTTAGCCAAACAAGAAGGGCAAATCATCTTATTTATAGATGAACTGCACACCATGGTAGGCGCGGGCAAAGCCGAAGGTGCGATGGATGCTGGCAATATGCTGAAACCGGCCCTAGCACGCGGCGAATTGCACTGTGTCGGCGCAACCACGTTGGACGAATACCGCAAATACCTTGAAAAAGACGGCGCCCTAGAGCGACGCTTCCAAAAAGTCTTAGTGGATGAACCCAATGTTGAAGACACTATCGCCATTTTGCGCGGCCTCAAAAAACGCTATGAAGTCCATCATGGCGTAGACATTACCGATCCGGCTATTGTGGCAGCGGCCACGCTTTCGCACCGCTATATTACTGATAGGCAATTGCCCGACAAAGCCATTGACTTAGTTGACGAAGCGGCCAGTCGCATTCGCATGGAGATTGACTCCAAACCAGAACACATCGACAAACTAGATCGTCGTTTGATTCAACTCAAAATCGAGCGCGAGGCGATGAAAAAAGAAAAGGATAAAGCCTCAAAACAGCGTCTCGAAAAACTTGCCAGTGAAATCAATACGTTAGAACACGAACTGGCCGACTTGAATGAACTCTGGCGGGCCGAAAAGGCCAGTGTCCAAGATACCAGCAAGATTAAAGAAGAACTGGAACAAGCCAGTTTAGCACTAGAAACCGCCACTCGTGCCAATGATTTAGAGCAGATGGCAAAACTGCAATATGAACGTATTCCCACCTTGGAAAAACAACTGGCATCTGCGGCCCAAGTTGAACAACAAAACCTGCAATTGTTACGCAATGCTGTCACTGATGAAGAAATTGCCGACGTGGTCTCAAAATGGACCGGCATTCCCGTCAGCAAAATGCTGGAAGGAGAACGCGACAAACTGCTCCGCATGGAAGAGGCTATCCATCAGCGCGTGGTTGGACAAGAAGAAGCGGTACACTCGGTTGCCAATGCCATCCGTCGCTCTCGCGCCGGGTTAGCGGATCCTAAACGGCCCAATGGTTCCTTCTTATTCTTAGGGCCGACGGGCGTAGGTAAAACGGAGCTGTGCAAAGCTTTGGCTGACTTCCTATTCGATACCGATGAGGCGATGGTACGGCTTGACATGTCCGAGTTTATGGAAAAACACTCGGTTGCCCGTCTCATTGGTGCGCCGCCCGGCTATGTGGGCTACGAAGAAGGCGGCTACTTAACGGAAGCAATACGGCGCCGGCCTTATTCGGTGATTCTACTGGATGAAGTGGAAAAAGCGCACCCCGATGTTTTCGGCGTGTTGCTGCAAGTGCTAGACGATGGACGTTTAACGGATGGACAAGGCCGGACGGTCGATTTTCGCAACACTGTGATTGTGATGACTTCCAATCTGGGTTCCCAATTAATCCAAGAGATGACGGAAAAAAAATTCCCAGAAATCTCCGAAGAACAAAACTACTACAAAATGAAAGATGCCGTCATGGAAATTGTTGGGCAAAAATTCCGCCCCGAATTTATCAACCGGATTGATGACGTCGTCGTATTTCACCCGCTGGGCAAAGCTCAGATTCGTGCCATTGCCTGCTTGCAACTTGATTACTTGCGTAAACGCTTACAAACGCAAAATATCGGCTTGGTTGTCAGCGAGACTGCTTTAGACAGCCTTGGAGAAGCGGGTTATGATCCGGTTTATGGCGCACGCCCACTCAAACGCGCCATTCAACACGGCTTAGAAAACCCGTTAGCCCAAGAAATTTTAAGGGGCAAATTTGGGCCGGGAGACACTATCGATATCGATTGGCGACATGAGATAATGCAGTTTAGTAAGATTATTGAAGCTCAGGCGGCTTAGGGAGCGATAGTTTTTCAGACAGATAAATGGCTGGCGCGGGAAAACTTCCAAGGTTTGTCCTGTTTGTAGTAGTCGCTTCAGCGACTATTACAGCTCGTTATGTGCCCTAATGCTGGAAAGCGGAAGTCCCAGTACCACTCAGCCAACAGCTATTCAGGCTAAAGTTTTTCGGAGAAAAACTTTAGCCTGAACAATTGTCTGAAAGCTTAAGTACCCTGAAGGGCACTGCAAGAGAAGAGAGTACTTAGTAGGCTTTAGCCTACTTGAGCTTTTTGGCTGGTACTGCCAAACTAAAGTTGAAGAATTTGAATTGTGGGCCATGACTTAATTTAAAAACCTTCAAAACGTTTTATGGCCCCCAAATCAGAACATGACTACATGGAATGCGAATATCGATATAAATAAACCTAACGTCGAAATGACAAAAGCGCAATTGGTGCAAAGTATATCTATAAAATTTTCAAGTTCACTGTCCGTGTCTCTGTGTTGAAGAATTTCAATTGTGGGCCATGACTTAATTTAAAAACATTCAAAACGTTTTATGGCCCCCAAATCAGAACCTAACTACATGGAATGCGAATATCGATAGAATAAAATGACTTTCATTATAAGTTATTGATTTTATCAGATTCAATTTAACCTTTGATTCGCATTAGGTGAGTATAAATATAAAAATCACTCTACTTGATAAGGACATAAGATATGAAAGAATGGGATATGACTCCGCCGCCTCCTTCTGATTTAGGCGATCATGATGTTTTTCGTTTAGGAAATCATTTAGTTGGAAAACGAGTCGCACTTATGGTGACTGGAGGGATTGCGGCCATGAAAGCACCACTTGTCGCACGTTCTCTTCGACAACAAGGCGCTGAGGTAGTGGCTTACGTTTCTTCAGAAGCACTTCGGTACACCACCACTGATGCTCTGGAATGGAGTACAACCAATCCGGTTGTGACTCGCCTGAGTGCTTATTCGGAACATCTCAGCGATTCCACTCCTTTTGATCTCTTTTTGGTGGCACCTGCGACTTATAATACTATTAACAAGATGGCGACTGGCATTGCCGATGGTGTGATTACCACAACCCTTGGTTCAGCTATCGGGCGGATGGAGCAGGGAAAGTCAAAGGTACTGGTTGCGCCGACGATGCATAATTCTCTTCACAATGTCATTCTCACTGAGTCGCTGAAAAAGCTGAAGGCGATGGGCGTGCGAATTATCCCGCCTAGAGAAGCTAATGGTAAACATAATCTTCCCGATGAGAAGACACTTACAGCGGAAGTCTGCCGAGCGGGCAGTTCTTCGGCTCTTAAAGGGTGTCCTATTTTAGTCACCGGCGGGCCGACACCTGTTCCTATTGACAATGTACGGAGAATTGTCAATCGTTTCCGCGGCAAACTGGGTGTTAAAATGATGGAAGAATTCTATTTGCGTGGCGCCGATGTGCTTCTTATTCACGGTGACGGTGGCTATCTTCCTCCAAAACATTTGCCTTACGTGGTGGCAAAAACTTACGATGATTATTATTATAAGGTAATGGCTGAACTTGAGCAGAAAGAGTATGGCATTGGCATATTTTCTGCGGGTGTCGCCGATTATAAACCTGAAAAAACTTTACCTGGTAAGACACCCAGTGGAAAAAAATTGTCTCTGAACCTTATACCGACGGTGAAGGTGATTGATGAAGTCAAAAAACGATTTCCTCATCTTTTTATGTTGACGTTCAAGTATCAAGAAAATATCTCTCATAACGAGCTGATGGAAATTGCATATCATCGGCTCAATTCAGGATATCCGGCGATTGTGGCGAATCGAGGCGAGGAAGTTGGAGCAAATGGCGAACAAATTGCTCATCTTGTCACGGGTATTGGAGAATCGAGAAAGCTTATTGGCAAACAAGCAATCGCCGTTGGAATTGCTGATTATTTTGAAGAGGTGTGGCGCTCAAGGTAATTTTGTTCTCTAGGTTTCGCCCTCATCGTTATACATAAGTATCTAAAAGTTTCCATACCTCCAAAAGTCTAGTACAACGGATTAGGGGAATAAACGGATTGTTGAGTGGCTGTTTTAAAAATTTCTGCTCCCTAACTTGAAGTGTAATAACTTCACAAAGGGTAAACACGTAGGTTTGGCCCATTTTATGTGACATAAATAGATGAACAAAGGGACTCTGGAAGTGTTTGCCGTTATTAACAATCCGTTTATTCCTGCCAAACTAAAGTTTGGACTCCAAAGTTTGGACTTCTGAGAGTGGTTTTCCGATCAATTCTGCAAACCAGCAGGCTATTTTTTCCGGTGAATAGTGATAAATGTCCTCGGCATTGTTGGTTCCGAGTAGATTAGAAATCATTGGACTTTTCGCGTCAATGGCCCCCATTTGTTCTTCGAGTATTTCTACGTCACCGGTTTCCCAATAACGCCCTTCATCTACTATTTTTAAATCCGGTAGATGGAATATCTGGAGATATTTGAGCAGCCCAACAATCCAAAAATGTGTTTCGGCCCCAGCATAGTGGGTTTTGACGAACCCTCCCATATCTTCTGGTTTTAAGTGGCCTTCTGAAATTAAGCTCATAATCATTGGATGACAAAGGTTGCCATGTTGATCGAAATACAAGATGAGGGTTTCACAGTCCGGATGTACCTCCAATGTGATACCGGTTAAGGCAAAGTCTTCTTTGGGCGGTGTCTCATGCTCTGGTGTCACCACAGTGGCATCGGTGAATTCAGAATCTTCATCAAGCGAGGCAAATGAAGCCCAATTCATTTTGAAAGCAATAGCCGTTAGCTCTTTACAAACGGCCTTTACCTCTTTAGGTTCGGCTAATTTTCCACTGTAATGTACTGTAATTCCCATAATTTCTTTCTCCAGTGATTTTTATAAAATAACTACAAGGATTCTAACTACAAGAAA
>NBMI01000232.1 GCA_002085445.1 Candidatus Parabeggiatoa sp. nov. 2 | reverse complement strand
TGGAACAACATAAAATTTCTGAGGATGAAATTAAACAAATGGAAACAATGATTGAAACTGAGGTTGAAACAGCCTTTCAATTTGCAGAAGACTCTCCTTTTCCCTTTTCAGAAGAGGCGTTTACCCATTTATATAAGCAATAAGAACAATGTGTAAAGTTGATTTTAATCTTTCAATTACAAAAAAAGGTAATGTCTGTGACAAGTACTACCACTTTTGCTAAAGCCATTAACGAAGCTTTGAAAATAGCAATGGAAATTGATCCTAATGTTATTTGTTATGGCTTGGGGGTAGATGATCCTAAACGTATTTTTGGTACCACTTTGGGATTGCAAGAACGTTTTGGAAAAGATAGGGTTTTTGACATGCCCACTTCTGAAAATGGAATGACCGGGGTAGCTATTGGAGCTTCACTGAATGGTATACGACCAGTGATGGTTCACCAGCGTCTTGACTTTTTCTTGTTAGCAATGGATCAATTGGTTAATGCTGCTGCAAAGTGGTACTATATGTTTGGTGGTCAAGATTCTGTTCCCATTACTATCCGTCTAATTCTTGGACAGGGCTGGGGACAAGGTCCTACACATTCTCAAAATTTACAAGCATTATTTGCCCACATTCCCGGTATTAAAGTGGTGATGCCAACGACAGTTGCTGATGCCAAAGGGTTATTACTTTCCAGTATTTTTGATGACAACCCAGTTATCTTTTTAGAACATCGTTGGTTACATAATCTGGAAGGAGAAGTGCCAGAAGGTGATTTTAGAGTGCCATTAAGTAAAGCACAGTTACTTCATAAAGGTAGTGAACTGTCCATTGTATCAATGTCTTACATGACCATTGAGGCTCTTCATGCGATAGAATATTTGGAAAAGCAAGGGATAAGTTGTGAGTTAATTGACTTACGGACAATCAGTCCAATAGATTGGGAGACTGTTTTTAATTCCGTCAGAAAAACTGGACGTTTACTGGCATTGGATACTGGCTCACAAACCGGTTCGGTTGCTGGAGAAATTGTGGCCCGTGTGTCAATGGAATTATTTTCAGTGCTTAAACAAGCACCGCGAAGATTGGCATTACCTGATTTTCCTAGCCCAACTAGTCAAGCATTGACCAAAGTTTTTTATAAGCGGAGTGAAGATGTTGTAAAAGAAATAGGTGATATGTTAAAAAAAGACTTCAATCTTAAAGAGATAGTTGCTCAACGAAAGTTTCCACACGATGTTCCCGGAGATTGGTTTAAGGGGCCTTTTTAAATCTTAAAAATCAATATATGGGGAGCATTAAACCAAAACTTGCCTTATGTTGATTTTGGTTTTCTATTCAAATATGATAATATTGTTAAACTGGTATATTTATCAATACCTTCGCCAATAATTATTTATAGGACAAAAAGATCAATGTTTAAAATGAAAAGATATATCGATATCGCACCAACGGCTTGCTGTATGTGTTTAGTTATTAAATCCATAAAAATCTGATTGAAATTTTGCAATACCTTTACCAAATTTTTTTACAAATCTATACTTTTTACAAATTTATTATTTTTTAAGGTTTTTATGTTTCGTTCAGTTATCAAAGGGGTGACAACACGATATCGACATTTTGTCATAACAATCAAATCGTTATGAATTAAAATTGGATGCGCTAAATTTCGATCAAATTTTTAATGGATTCAATAGCTAAACAAAATTTAGCTAGTACAGCAACCAGTAAATGTCTGACTATAACTTTTTTTGTTGATTTTTCAAATCCCTTGAAAAATAGGGCGTTCAAAGACACCCTCTTCAAAAAAGGATAGCACCGATCAAACTCTGATAGTCGCGCTTATTCACACCCTCTTCAAAAAAAGTTTTGGTAGCGTATATGTATGTGGTTTTGAATAAAGGCTACCCCTATTTCAAAAACATCTAACAAAACAATGCCAGATTTTAGAGGGTAAGCAAAATTTCAACAAAAAAAGTTATAATCAGGTAAATGTTTATAATAACTCGAAACTGCTAGTTCCGTGAACAAACATCGCTGCTAAATCTTTCAAAATATTATAAATCAAGTAGTTGAAATATTCTGCATCAATCCCAATATAATAGTATAATAATTTTAATTACAACGGAGTAAATTATTTATGAGACCTCCAAAATATCGAATTAATTTGACAAGCAAATGAAGAAGAAGAGCTTGAACAAATTATACGTAAACAAACAACGCCACAAAACAAGGCAAGACGTGCCAAAATTATCCTTATGGCTAATTTCGATGCCAAAACCAACAAAGAAATTTTAGAAGAACTTGGCGTAACCAGTGCTGATATTACTATTTGGACAAAACGGTGGATAGAGCAAGCATTGAAGCCAGTTGAAGCCAGACTTGATGACATGTTTTTGTAAGTCATTGAAAGTATTGGATGCCAAAAAGTTCTCTGGAGTTTTCAGTAAACTACTTTGCCTTGGTGAATTTATGCAATAAAATCAGCAGGATATATGTTAAGTAAAGCAATTATGATGAAGGGTGCCTAAAGTTTTTATAAATCAATAACTTATACTAAAAGTGACTGGAAACTGCTGGAATAAGAAGTGTAATCAATTGAATAACTAATAATTATGAATTGAATAATTATCCGGATTTTTATATACATAGAAAATGAGAACAAAATGTTAGAAATATATAAAGAAAATTTAAGTAGAAATTCATATCAAAATTGTGAATTTAAAAATATTAATACTGATGAAATTGAGATTGTTGTTATTGATAATAATATTACTCTTAAACTACATGTTAATATAAAAAATCATGTGGTTACTGGCATAACTTATAGCGGAGTTATAGACGGTCTTTTAAAAAACATTTTGAATCATTTTTGTGATATTGTAATTAATTTGCCTATTCTAGAGGCCAGTAATCATGGTGTATTGAGATTAGAATATCTATTACGAGCCAGTGGTGAAAAGCCTGTTGACGGTATAATTAGTCCTGACAATACATTGCCTGAATTCAAAATAATTCAATCTTTAATTAGGAGGGGGTTTAAGAACTATCAAGCAATTGTAAAAGGTATACCAAATAATAACACATACATTGTGCCTTCGGCTAAAGTATGGACAAAGCTAGGGGATGAATTAAAAATTGAAAAATTAACTGAAGTGATTAATCGTCACCTTGAAAATATCAATCAAAGTAGTTGTGATTATGCTATATCTATCGTTAATTCGATGAGAATAGAAATTGTAGTGTATAAGTATAATGATAGTATGGAAACTATTGGTAGTTTTTTGCTGGAAATTGAAAAGTATATCCAAAGAGAACTCCTAGTGCCAATAGAGATAATGTACGCAGAAAGAATGGATAAAAATCGAACAAGAACAAAGAGCAGGAAATTATAAATGAAAAAAGAATTAATACTTGATGCAACTAAGATAGCATGGCATAAAGAGAGAATAGAACAATGGGCAAAAGGTGAAAGAATTGCTCCAATAACAATTGACATGTCTTTAACTAGAGCATGTAATTATGGATGTAGTTTCTGTTATGCAAGACTTCAAGAGAATGATAGGTTTGATATTACGAGAGAAGTTGTAGATAATTTCTTAGATGATTGTACAGAAGTTGAAGTAAAAGCTATTAGTTTAGTTAGTGATGGAGAAAGTACACTTTCCCCTCATTTTGAGCATATGGTTATTAGAGGTTCACAGCTTGGTATCTCTATGGCAACAGCCACACATTGCTATAATTTAAGAAAAGAAGCTTTGAAAAGGGTTTTGCCACACCTTACATATTTAAGAGTAAATATTTCAGCAGGAGAACCAGCTAGATATGCTCAAATAATGGGTGTAAGAGAAAAGTGGTTTCATCAAGTGTGCCAAAATATAAAAGACATGGTAGAAATCAAGAAAAATAATAATCTTGATGTAACTATTGGTATGCAGATGGTTTTAATGCCTCAAGATGCTGACCAAGTTGTGCCTTTAGCGAAATTAGGTAAAGAGTTGAGGCCAGATTATTTGGTTATTAAACATACTTCTGATAGTGAAGATGGTGCGCTTGGTGTTGATTATTCTAAATATGCAGAAATAGAGTATTTACTTAAAGAAGCAGAAACCTATTCAGATGATGATTATGAAGTAGCAGTAAAATGGTCGAAAATTAGTTCTGATGGCAACCGAGACTATCAAAGATGCTATGCCCCTCCATTTCAGATTCAAATGTCAGGTTCTGGACTTGTTGCCCCGTGTGGCATGTTGTTTAATGAAAAGTATAAGAAATTTCATATAGGAAATATTACCCAAACTAGATTTAAGGACATTTTACAGAGTGATAGATATTGGGAGGTAATGAATTATCTTGCTTCACCGAATTTTAATGCACAAACAATGTGTGGCTCGTTATGCTTACAACATAAACCAAATGAATTTTTAGATGCTCTTCAAAAAGGTGAAATAGAATTAAAAAAGCCTACCGATGAAAAACCACAACATATAAATTTTATTTAAAATATATGGGGGCGTGAAAGGCAAAAGGGGGCTTAAGGTGAATCAAAATGGTTTGATTATTTTCGTGACATTGTTTTCCAATCTCATTCAGATTGAGGTATGTCACTTGCCTTCGCTTCCATTAAAGACATTCACCTTAAGCTACCTTTTGCCTTTCACGCTCCCATATATATATTATGAACATAAAATGCCAACCATTCCCGGTCAATTTCTAGATAAGTTATTGATTTTAAAAAGCTTTACGTTATAAAATTTACGAAAGGGTAGTGTAAGTAATTGAATTTAAAGGAAATATTTTTTCCAAAAAAATCAAAGACTTAACATAGGGTTTCGTAAACTTTGCATTGTAAAGTTTTTATAAATCAATAACTTATACTAAAAGTGACCGGGAACTGCTGATAAAATGCGTACTATGTGAGCAACTATAGATGTCCTCATATGACTTGATACTATTGTTTTCAACAAAACAACCCGTTTGTATACAATTTGTCGATATTTTAGTATCAAGCCATATGAAGATGCCTATAGTAGGTAAATATTCTAGGAAAAGTCATACAAGTATGAATGAATTCAACCCTTGTGGATACAAACTAAATTTATTATTCCTCCCTCAAATAAAGGAATGTTCGTATGAAAGGTGGACAACCGTAAAGAAAGGGTTCTACGTAAGCACATTAGATTATGTATACACAAAAATGTTGAAGATACTCTTCATGGAATGCCGAACATGAATCTCACTCCTGATTCAGTTACCGCCTTAACCTCTATCAAGGAAAGAGCCACTGGAAAAAACAAAATCGTCTTTGTTTCTGGAGACTTCAACATTGTCCATCCCGGACATCTACGTTTGCTTAGGTTTGCAGCAGAGTGTGGTGATTTTTTAGTTGTGGGAATCTACGGGGATAGTATAAGCAAAGATGCATTCATTGCAGAAAAACTTCGCCTAGAAAATTTTGAATCCATCAGTTGGTCTAATTTTACCTTCATTCTTCGTGAACCACCCGAAATTTTTATTGAACACCTTCAGCCAGATATCGTCGTCAAAGGTAAAGAACATGAACGCCAATTCAACCCAGAACAAGAAGCCGTAAAACAATATGGCGGCAAACTGTTATTTGGCTCCGGAGACATCAGTTTTTCTTCGCTGGACTTGCTACAGCGAGAATTTCTAGAATTTAACCGTTCCACTATTGTCAAACCAGATGATTTTCCCCAACGTCATAGCTTCACAATGGCAAACCTTACCACAACGGTAGCTGAATTCAAAACGCTCAAAGTGTGCGTACTGGGTGATACCATTATTGATGAGTATATCACTTGTGAACCACTAGGCATGTCGCAAGAAGACCCAACGATTGTCGTAACCCCAGTACTAGAACAAAAATTTATTGGCGGTGCCGGAATTGTAGCGTCTCATGCAGCCATGTTGGGGGCTGAAGTCAAATTTTTTTCCGTAGTAGGGAAAGATAATACCGCAACTTTTGCTAAAAAGCAATTAGAATCTAATGGCGTACAAGTTTATTTATATGAAGATGACAGCCGCTCCACAACCCTAAAACAAAGATTTCAAGCCCATAGTAAAACCTTACTTCGTGTCAGTCATTTACGACAACATGCGATTAGCAAAGATATTCAAACTAAAATATTTAGTGACTTCAAATCCATATTGGATGATACTCAAGTCGTAATTTTTTCAGATTTCAACTATGGATGCCTTCCCCAAAATTTGGTGGATGAAATTATTGCCGAATGTACTCAAAAAAATGTCATGATGGTGGCTGATAGCCAATGCTCCTCCCAAGTGGGAGATATATCCCGTTTCAAGGGCATGACACTTGTGACCCCTACCGAAAGAGAAGCACGTCTTAGCGTAAGAGATTTTGAATCCGGCTTGGTGGTATTAGCAGAGGCGTTGCGTTGCCAGAGCCAAAGTAAACATGTTATAATGACGCTGGATAGTGAGGGTCTGCTCATTCATGCCAATGATATCTGGCAAACTGCGTATCTTGGTTCAATAGCGGCTGCTTGTCAGGTAGGGCGTTTAGGCAATATTCCCTTAACACCTAATGATTTATTAAAGGAGATTGAATGTTGATTTATGCTAACAATCTTTCAAAATTCATCGTTGACATGACACAATGGCAAGAGTTTTTGGTCAGACACTAACTTATGGAAGTTTTATGAAAATTGTCTTAGTAAACCCAACTTATTATTCTGAAATCTCATTAGGTGCTTCCTACGGTGAACCGCTGGGAATTGCCTACATTGCGGCTGCCATTGAAACAATGTCTGAACACTCAGTAGAAGTGGTTGATAGTGTGGGTTTAGCCACTCACTTTGATAAAGTTGACCGTTTGATGCGAATTGGATTGCCTGAGGAAAAAGTGGTAGAAATGGTTTTGGAAAAAGAACCTGATGCGATTGGCATTGCCCTCGTAGGCTCACTTCATTCAAAAGAGATACTCCAATTTATTAACAATCTTAAGAAAGTGACTCCAAAAACACCAATCATTGTGGGAGGGCCTCATGCAACTTTTGAATGGCAAGCCTGTATGGAAATGGCTCCAATTGATTATACTGTTTTTGGTGAAGGTGAAGAAACAATAGTAGAACTCCTTGATGCTATAAGCGGTGAAAAGCAGGACTTTTCTAAAATTAAGGGGATCGTCTATCGGGAGGGTAATACCGGTAAGTTTATTAAGACAGAACGTAGGCCACCCGTCCCTATCAAAAAACTCCCATGGCCAGCACGTCATTTGTTCCCAATGGAAAATTATTTTAAAAACAAACCTCACCATTATTATAAGCGGAAGCCGGCTGCCTCAATTTTTACCAGTCGTGCGTGTCCTTTTAACTGCATTTTTTGCAGTACAACCCTGTTTTGGGAAAGAAAATATCGTGCGCGTAATCCTATTGATGTTGTCGATGAAATTGAGTTTTTAGTTAAACGCTATGGAGTTAGAGAAATTCATATCAATGATGATGCTTACTTAACTCAAAAAAAGAGAGTTGAAACCATCTGTGACGAAATCATAAGACGCAATTTAGATATTTCTTGCCAAATACCCCCCGGTGTAAATCTTAGCTTGCTGGATGAAAACCTGCTTAGAAAATTGAGAGATAGTGGGTTGTATGTCATTAGACCTCAATTTGAAACGGGTAATGTTAAAACCATCAAATACATCAGGAAAAATATCAATTTGGAAAAAGGGCGTGAAATAATTTCAATGGCCAATCAATTGGGAATGTGGACACAAACCAATATCATTATAGGTTTTCCTGATGAAACCAAAGAAGATATTGAAACAACTCTTAACTATGTAGAAAATTTAGGTGTTGACAGTGTGGGTTATGTCTTACCAATTCCATTTCCACATACAGATTTGCGTAAAGATTTAACAGAAAGAAAATTGATTAACGTTGATTTTCCAATAGCGGCTGTTGCTGATTCATTTTTTCTCAAGGCTGATGAATTAGAAAAAATTAGAAACAAAGCCCAATCCAGATATAAATGGGTTAGGTTAAAGCAGATTATCCGCCCCTATTATTTTATGACGGAATTTTTTCCCAAAATCAATTCATTTGAGAAAATATCTTTTGTTGCCAAAAGAATTTTGGCTGGATTATTAGCAAAACTTTTCAAAAAATACGTTTAATTTTATTAGGAATGAAAGCTTTATTACTTGCAGCTGGTTTAGGCACACGTTTGCGGCCTTTGACCAATACAATTCCAAAATGTTTGGTTCCAATTCAGGGAAAACCATTATTGGAATATTGGCTTATAATGCTTAGAGATGCAGAAGTCCTTCCCATCCTAATCAATTTGCATCATAAGGCAGATACGGTACGCCGTTTCATTTTAGACAGTGGCTATGGTTCAATAGTATCCCTAGTATATGAAGAAGAATTGTTGGAAACTGCGGGAACATTACGAAAAAATCAAGCTTTTTTTGGTAACGAACCCTTAATGTTAATTCATGCTGACAATCTTTCAAAATTTGAGGTAAGTGCTTTTATTGAAAATCATTATAATAGACCCAATAATTGTGATATAACAATGATGACTTTTACTTGCCCTATTATTGGCACCTTGGAAAGTTATGAAGCAGCCCAAAGAGAGTTTGTTTACGAATAAAATTGCAATTGAAATAAAACAGTTATGAAAAAAACTTACCCAGTTTCGGCACTGATGCCGAACTATAATTACGCAAAATTTCTTCCTACCGCCCTTGATTCCTTATTGGAACAATCTGCTTTACCAGAAGAAATTATTGTACTTGATGATGCTTCAACGGATAACAGCTATGAAATAATTCAGAAGTATGCTCAAAAAAACAGTATTATCAAAGTCGTTAAAAATGAGACAAACAAAGGATTGTTTTATAATTTGGAAAAACTGTTGGAACTTTCCAAAGGTGAATATATTTGTTTCGTTTCCAGTGACGATGCTTGGCATCCTGATTTTTTTCAAAAAAGTATGGAGCTTTTATTGAAGTATCCGGAGGCCGGTTTATGTTCCTCGTTAATTGATCTCATGGATGAAGAAAATGGGAATAAAGGGCTTTACATATCACCGGTGGTTTCCAAAAAAGCGGTGTATTTAAAACCTGAAGAAGTTAAAAAGAGTTTGTCTTTATATGGAAGTTGGTTCCAATTGGCGGTTATTTATAGAAAAGACATTTTTATCAAGGAAGGTGGGCAGAATCCGGAACTTGGCTCTTTTGCAGATGGTTTTTTGAATCTAGTGATTGCACTCAAATATGGTGCATGTTTTATACCTGAACCGTTATCCTATTGGAGAAAATTGGAGGGAGGTTATGCTACCTCAACCGCAGCAAATGTTGAGAAATATCAACTAGTTGTGGATTATGCAGAAAGTCTGATGCAATCAGAATATAAAGAAATCTT
>NBMI01000231.1 GCA_002085445.1 Candidatus Parabeggiatoa sp. nov. 2 | reverse complement strand
CTTGCTCCCATTTTAAAGTGGCAATTGATTTTTCCAAGATATTCTATTCATTTGACTAGATATATATAGATTTAAATAGAAATTAAGCAACAGTTAATTGCTCTAAAAGGCCCATGCCTTTATTTTTAAAGTTATTTAAATAAAATCAATGATTTATTTGCATGACTGCGTAAGTCCTATATTATTTTCACGCTCGGGGCTTATTTTAATCATTATATACGGAACGTACAGATGCCTGTGAAAATTAAATAAGGGATTGAATTAGCAAGCCTTGTGATTTTCAGAAAAATAATTTCTTTGGCAGCCATGTCTGAAAGCTTTCGTCCCCTAAAGGGGACTCAATAATTATCTGAATATTTATAGCAGATAAAAAACTCAAATTTAAAATTCTAAAAATCCGTTTATTCCTAAAAGAAGTTGTACTTTCAGTCTACTTTGCACGGTTTCCTATTGGACTAAAAACACACCCCGTTCATCTCCTGACGTAAGGGGGGCTTATTAATAATTAATTATTAACAATTAATTATTAATAATTAGTAAGAGGGGTAGGCGGGTGTGTAAAAAGTGATATCGCACAGCGAAGAAACTTTATCTTGCACAGCGAAGAACTGCGTTTCTCTCGCATAGCGAATTACTGCGTTTCAAATCCTAACCGTTTGCAGTATATACTTAGCACCTTCATAAACTGAAATTGTGACAGTGTAAAGTATAACTCCAGGAGATATCCATGAAATACACCATTACCCTGATAAGCTTTGTTGGATTGTTAGCGGCTATGCCGGCGGTTTTAGCCGATGAAACTGAAACCCCAGAAAAAGCCGCTGAAAGCGCGGAAAAAGCGATACATCAAGTTGATTTTTCTAAAGCCTACGTCATTATTCCAGAGATACCGCCCTCGACAGCTGAGACGGAAAACGCTGAGACTCAAGACGCAGAGACTCAAGACGCTGAAACGGAAAACGCCCAGACGGAAAACACCCAGACGCTGCGTATTGGTGGCGTGGAAACTCGCGAAATTCGCGGCGACGAAGTGACGCCATTTAATTGGATATTGTCATTAGATTTTAACACTGAAGATGGCACCTTTGATCTTCAAACCCTGCCACAAGATGAGTCTGAGGTTGAACTCCTTCAACAACGTTTGCGCGGTACCGTGTGGACGGGTGAATATAAAACCGCTAATAACCTTTACTCAACTGAGTTACGGTTTAAAGCCGTGCAAAAGGGTTTTGTCGGTGGTGAAATCATCCACGAAACGAGAGAAAATCCAGAACTCTCCAGCTTTTTACACGCCAAAGTGGCAGGCGATATTACCACCCAATATCTCATTGATGAGGAAGGCGACGGCGAATCGGTTTGGGTGGATGTCAGCCGATATAAAGAAATTGTCAAGCAAATCAATGAAGATAATGAGGACAAAGAAGGTGACGATATTGCCCCAATCCCCGCCATTTTGGACATTCGCCACTTGATACGCTTGAAACGCACATGGAGCATTGGTGAGCCCAAACATGCCACCAGCCGTTGGGGCAGTCATAGCGAATACCGTTTGACTTTGGAAGATAATAAGATAACCGGTGGTGTTGGCACACCGCCTGAGAGTTATGGCGCTGAGGATGCGCTGGCTGGAAATGGGGAAATTGAGTTGACAAGAATCGAGAAGCCGGTAGAGACACCACCGCCCCCCGCACCATCCGCACTTGAGTAGGACTGGCTAATAATTAATTATTACGCGCCAACCCCGAAGGGGTTGAATATGAATTAAAACCTGTGGTAAAGGTAATGGGCACACCCCAACCCCGAAGGGGTTGAATATGAAACGCAGTAACTCGCTATGCGAGATAATAGCCACAGGTAAAACCTGTGGGTTTTGGTATCAAACACGCGCCAACAACCCCGAAGGTGAATATACTTTACTACAAATTTGCGCTTTTTTTGTCATTTCGACACTAGGAGAAATCTTATTGGGTGACAAAAGATTTCGTATCTGTCGGAATGACTTTCAGCTCAATTTAGCTTAGTATAGCTTTAGTGAAGCGCAGTAACTCGCTATGCGAGATAAACCTGTGGTAAAGGTAATAGACATGCGCCAACCCCGAAGGGGTTGAATCTTAAAATAGGCCATTCTTGAAAACCAATGATTGTCTTGATGCGAAATAAATTGTCAAACAACAATCACCTTGGATTATTGATCCCTTAGTAGTGTTTGTAGTGTTTGTAGTGTTTGTAGTGTTTGTAATGTTTGTAATACCGTCACCCCAAAAAAAATTTATGCGTACCTACTTATGTTTGTACTTCCTTAAATCCGCACTTCTTCAAAGACTCCTACACGAATAAGTTCTTTAGCTGCTGCCTCGTAGCCAGAAAAAGAGGTGTTCACCTCTTTATTTACGAACTTTTGAATCTTCTTAAGAAACCTCTTAACGAATGTTTCCAAATCGTCTTCAGGTAAAAATGAATATTCTTGCAATTCCTCAAAAATCTCAAGGTACGTTTCACCTTCTAATAAGGTGTCTTCATCTTTAAAATTGATACGTAACATTGGGGTATCCTTTCTGAGTAAAATTAAGAACAGGTACTATTATTTGGAACAATCGTACCTGCACTGTTATTGAGTATTATTTGTTTAAATAGTACTGTATCACCTTTTTGTTCACCGATAAAACGGTGAACGCCTTTTGAGGCCCATCAAAAAACGTCATAGCCGGTTCAACATTAGTGCTACTCTTGGCTTTTTCTACCAAAGCCATTTGCAGCATGATCCAATTGACAACCTCATTGAGGTCGAGGGTGCCTTGGTGGTGTCTGACTTCGACGGTATCATGCTTTCTGATAGCACTCATGTTGAGTTTGTGGTACTTGGAACCCAAGATGAACTGTTTGACCAGTTCAGGATCATCAAGGAGAGTATAAGCTTTTCTAACAAGCTCTGCACGTCGCTTCTCGGTCCATAGAATTTCGTCTTGGTCAAAACCAAACTCATCAATAAAGCATTCATAAAACGGCTTGAGATTGGATTTACAAAAATCATTGTCATAACGTCGAGTAAAATCGACCAGACAATCAAAACTGTCTTCTAAATTTAACTGCAATTTGATAAGGTTTTGGAATTGCACCAAATCAAAGTCCAGAGCTATCTCGAAGTGAACATGCAAGCCGCAAGTGGCATCAACCAAGGCATCACAACGATTTAACATTTCAAAAATAGTGGCTATTTTTTGTAATCCTTCTATCCCTTGGAGAGGAGGGGAGTTTATTTCAAATCCCACTGAACCGTCAAGATTTCTCACGCTCGGATCGGTAATGAGTTTCCACTCATGGTGTCGATTAAACTTGCTTTTTGAAGCAAAATCAGGGATTTTCTTTGGACTAACCCAAATTGGGAATCCTTGACTCACAACACGTTCAATTTCTCTCCATGTCGGAAAGAGAAACTCTACCTCTATCCCAAATCGTCTTTTTGGGATATTATGTTGCAAGAACATATTAAACTCCTTGTTCGAGTTTGGTTGTAAGATGATGTGTCAAGATAAAATCTTACCTTGGCACATCGGTTACTAATTGTCGGTGCTAGGTCCGTCTCCAGCGAGGTGCCTGTTATCCTGCCGTATTGCCTACAATACCATACAAAGCAAATTGGCTTACATCGCGCCTCCAGATAACTAAAAACGTTGTAGGGATTTATACTTTAGTTTAACAGGAGTCCAAACGTCAGGAAGGCAGTGCCCTTAAATCCGTCCAAACTATACTCAAGATGGGAACAAATTTTCAGGCTAAAGTTTTTCTCCGAAAAACTTTAGCCTGAAAGGCAAAAGTTTCCGCAACGGAAACTTTTGCACTTTTTGAAAAACCCCTGGCTTTGGGTTCGGAATGACAAAAGTCCGTGCTGAGTATAAAGTTTGGAGTCCTGCCAAACTAAAGTTTGGACTCCATGTCCAAAGTTTTGGATTCCGTCTCCAAAGCTGAAGCTTTGGACTCCATGTCACATCCCAATTGAATTTAAACGGCTCGTTAAATCGACTACTCGCGATACTTCTTCTAGGCTAGTAACTCCTTCAAGCACACGGCGTATGCCGTCTTGCGCGAGTGTGCGAAATCCCTTATTTCTTGCATGTTTTCTTATATCGTAGGTGGTAGCGCTGTGAGCGATAATATCTTGCAAAGATTCATCAAGACGAAAAATCTCCATTAATGCTATGCGCCCTTTATAACCGCGTTGTCCACATTGTTCGCATCCGGCGGGGCTATACAGTCTGATAGCTTCAGTCGAAGACAAATCCAGCAGCTTTCGGTGCATATCATTGGGTAAATACGCGCAACGGCAAGCTGGGCAAAGTTGACGGACGAGACGTTGTCCAATTATCCCTATGATATTTTCTGCTAAAATGTCGGGTAAAATATTAATATCTAATAAGCGCGGAATGGCGCCGATGGCGGAGTTAGTGTGTAAGGTGGAATACACTTGATGCCCAGTCATAGCGGCCCGAAAAGCCATTTCTGCGGTATCATGATCACGAATTTCCCCAACTAGAATAATATCTGGATCTTGGCGCATTATTGAGCGAATACCATTGGCAAAATCCAATTTCACCGCATGATTCACCGCTGTTTGTCGCACTTGCCCTAAAACATACTCAACCGGATCTTCAAGCGTCATAATATTGACTTCTTCACGGTTGAGATGTTTTAGGATGGAATACAAAGTAGTGGTTTTACCGCTACCGGTGGGGCCGGTGATTAAAATCACTCCTTCAGGGCGGGCTATCATGAGTTTTAGTGCCGTCAAATTGTCTTCCAACAGTCCAAGTTGCTCTAAAGTCATAATGCCTTTTTGACTGTCGAGAATACGCAACACAATGTTTTCGCCATAAACGGTTGGTTGCACTGAGACACGAAAGTCGATATGCCGCCCCACCAAAGTTAAGGATATGCGCCCATCTTGCGGAATACGGTTTTCGGCAATATTCAGGCCCGCCATCACTTTCAGACGCACCGAAATGGCCGACCAATAATCTTTGTGCAAGCTACGGATTTGTTGCAATACGCCATCAAGACGATAGCGTATTCGCAAAAAGCCCTTTTCTGGTTCAAAATGAATATCCGATGCGCCGTGTTTTACCGCATCAGACAGCAACGCATTCACCAAGCGCACCAATGGCTGACTGTATTCATCCCCATTGGCGGGCAGACTTTGATAATCGATTTCACCTGTTTCAATTTCAGTCAAAATTCCGTCTATAGACAAGTCAAAGCCATACCAGTTGTCAATCGCATTGGCAATTTCTACTTCGCCTGCCATAACCGTTTCAATTTTGATTGCTCCACCTAGTGCGTTAGCTAATTGATCTATTGCCCGCACATTAAAAACATCGGCCATTGCTACTGTTAGTGTGTTAGTGGATTTCTCAAAACTGATAGGCAACAACTTGTAGCGCTCAGCTAAATTTTTAGGCACTAACCGGATGGCTTCATTATCTACCACCAATTGAGATAAATCGACACAGGCTTGCCCTAACGCTTGGCTCATCAAATCGCGTACTACCGCTTCGGAGACAAAGCCCAAGTTGATGAGAATTTTACCTAGCTGTTCAGGATTTTTTTTTTGTTCGGTTAGGGCAATTTTTAATTGGTCTTCAGTGATGATATGTTGATCTATTAACATTTCACCAATGCGACGGCGTGGTTTGCTCAATGCTTGCATTTTTTTTCAGTTATCAGTTTTTCAGTGTTCAGTTATCAGTGATCACTGGAATGAATTTGTTCCAATCTAGTACAACTAATTACGCGGATTAACGAATTAAGATAAACGTAGTACAACTAATTACGCGGATTAACGAATTAGGATAAATAGAGTACAACTAATTACGCGGATTAACGAATTAGGATAAATAGAGTAAAATAGAGTACAACTAATTACGCGGATTAACGAATTAGGATAAATAGAGTACAACTAATTACGTGGATTAACGAATTAGGATAAATAGAGTACAACTAATTACGGGTGTGTCCCATTTGTCCAAGTATGAAGTTTTTAGGGAAAAGGGCCATCAATTCGCCAACATGGCCCCCAAACAGCTTTGGAAAGACACCTTAGCATTTTTCATTTTTCATTTTTCATTTTTTTTAAGGGCCATCAATCGCCAACATGGCCCTCAAAAAAACCGCTTTGGAAAGGCACCTTAGTATAATTAAGATAAACGTAGTACAGCTAATTACGCGGATTAACGAATTAGGATAAATAGAGTACAACTACACAAGCGCGGATTAACCAATTATACCAATTCGTTTATCCCCGTAATTCGTTGTACTTACCGCTTGTGTCGTTGTACTTACCGTCATTCGTTGTACTTACCGTCATTCGTTGTACTTCGGAAACGCGACATTTTGGCGGATTCGCGCTATCTTAATGGTATGACATTGAACCGGTAAGGCTCTTTAGCGTAGTGATATCCATCCAACATTGACACCATGACTGTTCCTAAAAAGTTTCAGCCGGCAAATTTGCCAGCGCACTGCCACGAGTGTGAGCCATTATAGTCCGCACACGTTTTCGCACCGCCGTTTGACTAAAATGAACGGGCTGATTTGGCTGAATTTGAGCCAGTTGTAACGCTCGTTGATAATAAGTCAAAGCGACACGCGCTTGATTCAATTGATCCAAACTGACGGCAAGGTTATACGCATAGTCGGCTTGGCTTTTGTCATAGCGCAAGGCATCAAAATAAGCTTGTTGCGCCGGTGCCCACCGCCCTTGGCTGGCGTAAAGATTACCTAAACTAAAATGTATATAGGCAGATTGTGGTGCCTGCTCCAACAATAATTTCAATTGGCTTTCGCTTTCCTTTGAGCGGTTGTCCAACGTATTGATTATACCCACATGTGCGTATGTATCTTGAGGATACAATCGCAACACTCGTCGATAATAGTATTGTGCTGAGCGCACGTTGCCGCGTTGCTGCGCCAAAGCGGCGAGTCCTAACAGTGCATCACGATTATCATTGTCTTGTTTTAAAGCACGTTGGTATGCCATCTGTGCCGCTCTGTTATCTCCACGTTGGAACGCTTCGTAAGCCGTTGATAAATCAGTATTAATTCTGTTAGTCACCTGTTTACGCAACGTATAAATGCCGGGTGTGTCTGGTAATGGCGACGATTCTGCTGCGGGAGATTGGTGTTGTGCTTTTGGAGTTGGTTGAGATTGCTTAGACGTAGTAGACGGCTGGCGTGATTGCGCCGATTTTTGTGTATAAAAGTCTTTTTCAAACCGCGTAGGTTGACTTTGGGGCCGTTGATAGATAGGCGCGGCCGGCTTATCATCTGAGCGTGCTTTTGACGCCGGTTTAGATTGAGCCGGCGGCTCGGTGGGCGTTGTTTTCGGCTTGACCAATTTGGCAACTTTTGCCACACCAGATTTAAATGCCGACTTGGCAACCGACAAAATACCGGCTGGCTCAGCCGGCGGTTTACCGGTCGCATATGCCGTCGCAACTGGTTTACTTTGTTTCTGAGCAGGTTCTTTAGCAGATTCAACCGGTGCGGGTGGCGGCTGACTAGGCGTTGGTTGGCTAGGGGGTGGTGCCGGAGAGGATTGCGATTGCTCTGTGTCAGCTAGGTTGGAAGTCTGCTCAGATGTAGAAGCTGTTATCGGCGGCAGCGGCCGGCGATTTTTAAACGCTGAAAAAGGCTGAGCTAATGAAGATTGACTGTAATAATAATACCCGCCTCCCATGCTAACGAGTAATACGCCCAATATTCCTAATAACCAGAGTGAGCGTTTGGAAGAAGTCGGCGGGGCACTGGCCGCAAAAACGCGCCGTGCATCCTCTGGCTGAGGAGACTCTTTGCCCACCGTTTCTAAAAAGCCGCGTTCTTCATCGGCGGTTCGCTCGGTCGGCCGTTGTTCATCCCGGACGAATTTCAATTCGGCCGGCGGTTGTTCTTTCCATTCAGCCGGCCGTTGTTCATCCAAGTCGAATTTAAATTCGGCCGGCCGTTCGGCCGTATCGTTCTGAAACAAAGAATCAAAGGTTTGGTTATAATTGTCGGCGGTGGACTGAGTAAGCTCAATTTCATCGTTTTTGAGTGGCTCCTCATTCCCGTTGACAGCTTCATTACCATTAGCGTTATCTAGTGATTCGCTACCACCCTTGGCGGTTACTGAATTAAAACTTGCGTTTGGTTTATCATTTTCATCATCTTGAAATTGAGCTAGAAAGTCATCCAATAATTCTTTGCTACCAGCCTTGTCGGCAACTTGAGGTAGAGAGTTATCCAATCTACCACCTTTGTCGGCAACTTCGCCAGAACTATTGCTCGGTGATTCTTCTTCATCCTCTTGAAATTGTGGGAGTAATTCGTCATCCCAGTGAGGCGTAGTGGATTCTGTTTCAGATTCATTGTCTTGAGACGGTGAAAAGGGTTGCAAGGCGGAAAACTTGTCTGTTTGGTCAGAATCGTGTGTGAGGGTTTCTGGTTGAGAGTCTACCTCTTTGAGAGCCGGAAGTAATTCTTCGTTCCAATCTACGTGGGAGGACTCGGAAGTTTGGGAAAGGTTCGACGAAGTTGTTTTTGGCACCTCATCATCTGTTATCTCAACAATCAACAGTTCTTCATCCTCTTCCTTGGGAAATGAATTTTGGTCGGTTTTCGGCGCGTCATCATATGTTATATCAACGAGAAGCAATTCTTCATCTTCTTCCTTGGGGAATGAATTTTGGTCGGTTTTCGGCGCGTCATCATATGTTATATCAACGAGAAGCAATTCTTCATCCTCATCCTTTCTGGAGGATGAATCGGATGTCCTCTCAGGCTGAGGTGTGATAGCATCTTCTTTTAGGTTTTTCGCTTTCTCGACTTTTTTCAAAGCGTCTATTAATAGGCTCATGCGTGATTCCTCATTGCAAGGGAAAAGGGGAATTGTGAATTGTGAACTGAAAGTCAGCGGAGCTAATTGTGACGTAAACGAATGATTATCTCATGTCCAAACAGGAGTAGTTTGGCAGTCGTCCAAACTATACTGAACACCGCCATTCAAAAGCGCTTTCTGTCATTTCGACAATAGGATAAATCTTATCAGGTAGGAGAAATATTACGAACTATTTCGTTTCGGTTTCTGTTTCGGTTTCTTTGATATGAGAAATCTTGGAGAAACAATAATAACTACAAGGATTGTATATAATAAGGGATTTTATAAACGAGCATAAATTCATGTTAGTCAACTTTGAATAAGCATTTGCTGATTGAATAGCTTTCTTAAAACGAGCAGGATTTTCCAAGCAAAGAATTTGTTCATTCTCTTATCTAAACTACAAGGATTGTATATAATAAGGGATTTTATAAACGAGCATAAATTCACGTTAGTCAACTTTGAATAAGCATTTGCTGATTGAATAGCTTTCTTAAAACGAGCATGATTTTCCAAGCCGAATTTGTTCATTCTCTTATCTAAGCGAAAAAATCCTTTTTTATATACAATCCTTGTAGTTAGGTTTCGGTTTCGGTTTCGGTTTCGGTTTCGGTTTCTTTGATATGATAAATCTTGGATAAATCTTGGATAAATCTGGATAAATCTTCTAGCAGAGCTAGTAATGACAAAAGCGCAAATTGTGAACGAGGCAAAAATGTAAAGTATAACGTTTGCCAAACGACTCCTGCCAAACGTTAGTTTGGACGACTGCCAAACACTCCTTAACACTGAGCACTGATTACTGATTACTGAGCACTGAATACTGACTATGCACAAGATAAAAAACGTTATTATCGCTCTATTAATGATTATAGCGGCCGGCTTAGGCGGCGCTAAGGCCTACATCGATCATCGGTTACACATAGAATTAGACAAGTCGATAAAATCGGTGGCGGATAAAGTCATAGTAGAATATTCTGAAGTGGGTACCGATCTACTCGGCTCGGTTATTATTAGTAATTTGCACTTAACCGCGCCAGACTATGCCCCGGTGCATATCGACACCATAACACTTTATAAAGCCTATCAATTCTATGATCGGCATTCATTACCCCAACAGATTTCAATCGCTATACAAGGCGTACATATCCCCATCAGCGATACCGCCCCGCCACCTCCGGTACTCATGTCCGCCTTCGGATACGCCCCCTATTATCTCAGTCCGAGAGAATTGCGCGGCTTGGGCTATGCTCGTATCAATGCCGATATGTACTTGGAAGTCAAATTGAGCGAGAATAAGGCGTTTTTATTAGGGACGGTGAATGCACACGCTTGGGGAGAATTAATGCTATCAGTCGATTTAAACAATGTACCCGCTCCGGCAAACTGGAAAAGGGCCGCCTCGCAGATACAATTGGCCGCATTAGCGTGTACTTATACTAATAAAGGATTAGTCAATCAAGTATTCACACGGCTGGCACAACGTAATAAAATGACGCTTAATCGTTTTAAACAAACGCTGATAACCAAGCTCAAAAACGACCTTCGCCAAGCGCGAATAAGATTGGATGCCAGTATTCTTGCCAGTCTACAACAATTTATTCAAACGCCCCAAAGGCTGACAATACGCTTGCAACCCAGTCCGCCGATAGCGATAAACGCACTTTTTCAGGTTTCCCCAAAACGTTTGGGATTGAAAATGACTACCCTTGAACATATTAATGATTTAGACTAAGGGCTTCTCAAAAAAATAATATATCCACAACACACCCCGAGCAAATCTATCGATGTGAATAAAACCGCGACTAAAACTGCGGCTAAGTCGCCTCAATAGAGGGGATGCAAGGGCGGTGTTATTTTTTTTGAAGTCCCTGATTCTTTAATTGGCATTTCTCATAGCAGAAATGATGAAAAGATGACTATTAACATTAGGAGTATTTTATATGTTGGCTAAAAAAACCTTATTGGGGGCCGTGGCCGTGTTGGCTTTCATGTCTTGCGCCCACGCAATAGCTCCAGAGCCGCTTAAAATCGAAATCGACGAAAATACCGAGTATACGGTTTATTGCAATGCCTTCAGCATCAAGTCACTGCCAACGGAAATGGCACGCGCTTATAGTATCAAGCGAAGCAGTAGCAATGCGGTGCTGAATGTGGTGGTTCGCAAAGGTGGTAAGGGCAAGCTCATGCAGACTCAAGCGGTACTGGCAAAAGTCACCGCTCAAGTCACCAACCTCACTAGTCAGTCAAAACCCTCCAAGATGCGGCTGGTTCAAGAAGGCGATGCCATTTATTACATCGGCGAGTTTAGGGTCTCCAATGAAGAAACTTTGAAGTTTACCATCAAAGTCGATCCAGAATATCAAGGCGAGGAGCACGAAATCATCTTCAGTCAGCCGTTTTTTGCAGACTAATGTCACCGGCCGTCGTTTTCAGAAACCCAGTCTCTTGAACAAACTGGGTTTCTCTTACGGGAGGAAGCGGCGGAGTGGTTGCCGGTTTGCAAGTTGAGAGAGAAAAATAATAATTTTGAGCAGAGCAGTCCTTCGAGGCTGCTTTTTCATTTTGGGACATCGATATATATCATCCCAACCGCTTTGATGCCTAACTATGCCCGTTTGCCCGTGACTTTTGTGAGAAGCGAAGGGGAGTGGCTGTGGGACACATAACGGCTACCCTTCATCACCGCGACAGTTTACACACGTCTAAATCCCCTCTCACACTACCCCTGATGCTTCAAGCTAAGAGCGTGTTTTAAAAGGGATGGTACACTAATGAAAAATGAAAACTGAAAACTGAAAACTGATTTTACTGATAAATTACTGATAATTATATAATTTTTATTTATAGGAATTTTCTGAAAAGTTCATTTTGTCATTTTCACGGATTTGAAGTACGTTCCGTATATCTGTGGAAAACAAAATCGTGCGAGCGGTATTTGGGTGTGTCCCACTTATCCTTTCAATTTGAGTTGTCTTGCCGCTCAATTGGAAAGTTCAAATTCTAGCCGTTTGCAGTATAAATAATTAAATTTTACCCAACAGTTAGCATTAAACACCAAAACCTATATATAATTAAAGGTGATAGATGGTTTATCACCCAAGGGAGCTTGCCCCTTAGACATAACCAGAGCCGCTTTTTGTGGTTTTGGCGTTTTAAAGTAAGAGATTAGCCTTATCAAGCTGAGAAAACTTGAACATCGAGAATTCGTTTTTTAAAGCAGTCCTTTTGGGCTGCTTTTTCATTTTGGGGACATCGATATCATGCCAACAACTTTGATGCCTAACTATGCCCGTTTACCCGTAACTTTTGTGAGAGGCGAAGGGGCGTGGCTATGGGACACACAAGGTATTCGTTATCTGGATGCCTTATCAGGGATAGCCGTCTGTGGTTTAGGACATGCCCATCCTGCTGTCACGGCCGCTATTTGTGAACAAGCCAATCAACTACTGCACACATCCAATCTCTACGGCATTGCTCATCAACAAACCTTAGCAGATACATTGGTGCGGATAACGGGTATGGACAGAGCGTTTTTTTGCAACTCTGGCGCGGAAGCCAATGAAGCCGCTCTCAAAATCGCCCGTTTATATGGGCATAATCAAGGCCGAGAGCGGCCGGCCGTGATTGTCACTGAAGGCTCGTTTCATGGGCGGACATTGGCAACCTTGACGGCGACGGGCAATCCTAAGGTGCAAGCGGGATTTGCGCCGCTGCTGGAGGGATTTGTCCGTGTGCCCTATAACGATGTCAACGCGATGGCTGAAGTTGCCAAACAACATCCAGAAGTTGTGGCGGTGCTTGTCGAGCCTATTACTGGCGAAGGCGGTATTGTTATCCCAGATGATGATTATTTGGCAAACCTGCGGAGTTTGTGTGATCGTCACAATTGGTTGCTTATGCTTGATGAAATTCAAACTGGGGTGGGGCGGACGGGACAATGGTGTGCTTATCAACACGCGAGCATCCTCCCCGATGTGTTGACTCTTGCCAAAGGTTTAGGCAATGGTGTGCCCATAGGGGCTTGTTTGGCGCGTGGCAAGGCCGCCGAGGTTTTAAAACCGGGCACTCACGGCTCGACTTTTGGCGGCAATCCCTTGGTTTGTCGGGCGGCACGGGCGGTGATTGAAACCATTGAACAGGACAACTTGCTGCAACGTGCCCAAGAATTAGGGCAACGTTTTTATCAAGGATTTTCAAAGGCCTTGGACGGCGTAGCCGGCGTACAGGAAATTCGTGTCAAAGGACTGATGATTGGCATTGAACTTGACCGCTCCAGTGGTCAGTTGATGACAAAAGCCCTTTTCCGACAGATATTAATTAATGTCGCCGCCGAGCGCGTCGTCCGCCTGTTACCGCCCTTGATTATAAGCGACGCACAAGCCGATGACATCATTGCCACCGTCAGTCACTTGATTGTGGAATTTCTCAATTTACCCGCTTGACGACCTTAAAGGAGACGCTTATGGCTCCCCGTCACTTCCTCACTTTGCTGGACTTATCTAAAGATGAACTACAGACACTGATTGTGCGTGCCATTGAACTCAAAGCCATGCATAAGGCCGGTCAATGCCCACAAATTTTTAAAAACAAAGTGTTAGCAATGATTTTTGAAAAATCTTCCACACGTACCCGTGTGTCCTTTGAAGCGGCTATGAGCCAGTGTGGTGGTAGCGCGATGTTTCTGTCTCCGCGTGATACCCAGTTAGGGCGCGGCGAGCCTATTGAAGATACGGCGCGGGTGTTATCAAGTATGGTCGATTGTGTGATGGTACGCACTTATGCCCATGAAACAATTGAACTTTTTGCAAAATATTCCAAAGTGCCGGTCATTAATGCTCTGACTGATATGTTCCATCCTTGTCAATTACTTGCCGATATACAAACCTACATTGAACATCGGGGCAGTATCCAAGGCAAAAAAGTGACTTGGATAGGGGATGGTAATAATATGTGTCATTCTTACATGATGGCGGCTCGTCAATTTGATTTTTCGCTCGCCATTGCCACGCCGGCTGAGTATCAACCCCATGCCGATGTCGTTGCCCGCGCCGAGGATCACGCCAGCCTCTACACCGATCCGGTGCCAGCCGTCACTGGGGCTGATTTAGTTTCTACTGATGTTTGGGCGAGTATGGGACAAGAAGAAGAACAAGCCAAGCGTATCCAAGTCTTTGAGTCCTATCAAGTCAATAGTCGGTTGATGTCTTTGGCAAAACCGGATGCGTTATTTATGCACTGTCTGCCCGCCCATCGCGGCGAAGAAGTCAGTGCCGATGTGATTGATGGGCCCCAAAGTGTGGTATGGGAACAAGCGGAAAATCGGCTACATTCGCAAAAAGCACTACTAGAATTCTTATTAATCACCCAAGCGGTCACTCAATAGGGCCTTGGTAATTGGTAATAGTGCTAAAAATCCGATGTCTTTAAGACGTCGGATTTTTTGAAAATAAAACGTATTGAAGGTTTGCCCCATGTCTCAAGGAGCCGCAAGAAGATTTTTGTGGCGAGAATACCAGACTCATTATGTCTCGGTATTTAAGAGTGCTTAAAAGGGGAGAGGGGCTTTGATGTGGGGGGATGAAAATTGTGAATTGATGATGAATGATGAATGGTGAATGATGAATGGTGAATGATGAATGGTGAATGATGAATGGTGAATGATGAATTGTGAATTGTGAATTGTGAATTGTGAATTGTGGCTTTGAGGTGAAGTTATCATTCATAGCCACAAAAGAAACGAAAAACTAATGACTACCTGAACCACTTTATTTTAATTTGTCCCATCTTTCGGCCGCCGTTTCGGAAATTGTTATTATTGTTTTATTTTTGCTTATTTCAGAAAAAGAATAAACATAGGCAGTATCAGAGTAGAAGTCGTAGCCAACAATGAAATCAAAATAATTATTGTCGTACCTTTGGCCGTTTGAACTTCTTGTTAATCTTATAAAAGGCAAACCTTCTTTGGCTTTTGAGGCCCACTTCACCTCAATTCTAAAGATTTTACCGGTTTTTGGGTTTTCAGCCAGCCAATCTACGCCACCACTCGAATAGGGTTTGTGAATAGAAAAACCATGAACGGCCAACCGAAAAGCCACTGCATATTCTGCTATATCGCCCTTTTGACTGGTTGTTAGCGATTCAACCTCGCTTGCCCGATAAAGTTTAGAGGGTTCTCTAAGGGGCTTTTTGCCATGTTGGTTGCCCAAGTTGGCCTCCCTCATCCGCTCTCTTTTTTCTTCTTCAGATAAGGGACATTCGCTTAGCCATAAACTGACACTGCTTTTTGATACCCCCAACCTTTCAGCAATTTGATTGAGACTGAGGCGTTCTTCAGCACGCAGTGTGATGGCTTCAATGTGCTTTTCTCGCTTTGCCATTTCAAATTATTTTCTGTTGGATTAGTTTTTGTTGGGCCTAGTCGGCCGAACTTGTGGACAAGGGGCGCGAGCGACAAAGGCGGTTGTGGACCAAAAAATTTAATGGAAAGGGAATTGGGGGGGGAAGATCATAAGATAACAACGTTGCTATTTGTTCCTGTTACCATTCGCAATGCTTTAACTGACCATAAATATCACAAACTTCATAAGGGATTAGAAGCCTATAACTTATTGAAATAATTAAAGATATCGGAGCGGCGGGATTCGAACCCGCGAAACCTCTTGCGCCCCATGCAAGCGCGCTACCAGGCTGCGCCACGCTCCGACAAGTCAATTGATGCAGCGTAGTATACACGATTATTTTGGAAATGTCACGTTTTTTTTCGCAGCGCCCCACGCAAGCACGCTACCAGGGTGCGTCACGCTGCAACATGTCAATTGAGGCTGCGTAGTCTACACTATCATTTTGGAAATGTCACGTTTTTTTTCGCTCTTGGCCGGCAACCACCCCGTACCAATTACCAATTACCAATTACCAATTACCAATTATCAATTATCAATTACCAATTACCAATTATCACAGTTTGAACACCTCTATTGATTGGTAGGGACTCGGGAAATTTGTTGCCTTGCCCAAGAAAAACCTAGGTAGTTACACAGGCTTCAATAATACGCCCCGACCGATCTCATAGAGGTTAACGAATAGCACATAACCCAGGGGCGTTGCCTTTAGTGGAACCTGTGGGTTTTGGTATCAAACACGCGCCAAGCCCGAAGGGGCCTCCAGTGCATAAGTAAACAAAAGTCTTTTTGAGGCTGATAACGAGCGGCTTGTGAGTCGCTTTTGCGACGACTACAAACCGGCTAAGGAACGAATGTTAAGTCAGTTCATTCATCGGCCAACGGGGCCGTGCGCTAAATTCTAGTGGTTCACACTGGCCGGCGGTAAGGCGCAGAGTGCCCGCGTAGGCAATCATCGCGCCGTTGTCGGTGCAAAAGATGGGGCGAGGGTAATAGACGGCTACGCCCATTTCATCGGCCTGTTGTGCCAAGCGAGTACGAGGAAAGTGGAAGGCTTTGGGATTGCCACGTTCTGCTAAACGCGCTAAGGCGGGGCCACCCGGATAGCCAAGCCCAAGTAATTTGGCGGTTTTATCAAAGGCTTCGCCAGCGGCATCATCGACGGATTCTCCTAGCACGGTGTATTTGCCCACCGCCGCAACTTGTACCAGTTGCGTATGCCCTCCAGAGACGAGTAGAGCAAGAAAGGGAAAAGTGGGGGCCGGCGCTTCTTTAAGAGCGTTTTAAGCAGTGGTATGAGTTTGCGGACATGATCGCGGGAAGCCAATTCTGGCACAACGCCGCCATATTGAGCGTGTAACTCGATTTGACTGTACAAAGCATGTCCTAATAGGCCCTGCTCCGAGTCGTACACCGCAACGCCGGTTTCATCGCAAGAAGTTTCTATGCCTAATACTCGCATTTTTTTTAATTGGTAATTGATCAGTGAAAAACGGTGAACTGTGAACTGTGAACTGAATACTGAACATTGGTCAAAGAAATCCTATTTTTTGGAAAAATCGGATTTCTAAACTCAATGCCATTAAATTAAGAAAAAGGCCCGTTTGTAGTAGGCGATTTATCGCCTCAAAGGTCAAAGAAATCCTATTTTTTTTAAAATCTGATTTCTAAACTCGTTAAGAAAAAGGCCCGTTTGTAGTAGGCGATTTATCGCCTCAAAGGTCAAAGAAATCCTTTTTTGGAAAAATCTGATTTCTGGTCAAATAAATCCGATTTTTTGGCAAACTTATTTCTAAACTAGGCCCGTTTGTAGTAGGCGATTTATCGCCTCAAAGGTCAAAGAAATCAGATTTTTTTGGAAAAATCTGATTTCTAAACTCATGAGACACAAGGCTTTTTGATGGCGATGGTGAATGAGCAAGATCAAATTGACACGGCACACAACAAAGGCTGGCAAGAAGGTGAGGATGCTGCCAAAAGAATGCTTGGAGCCGGCATGGATATAGAAACGATAGTCGCCATGACTGATTTGAGTCCAAGTGAGATAACGGGATAAACGATCAGGATTGACAGGATTATAGGATTGACAGGATTGTTTTAAAACTTTATAGCAATCCTGTCTGCCTCCCTTAATCCGTTAAATCCTGTTCAATTATCACAGTTTGAACACATCGATTGGTTGGTAGGGACTGGAGAAATTTGTTGCCTTACCCAAGCTCTAAATTCTTTCATGGTGGCATTTCTACCTTGGATTTTGCTTTTATTTAGATAACGCGGGATAGCTTCAAAAACAGGTAGGTTGGGAAAATGAAAACTGCTTTCACCCGTGATGTAATGGCCCTCTTTTAGGACATTAATTTCCCGCTTTTTACTTTTCTAAGCTTTCGCGGCGCGTATTATAATCGGATAGATTTCTTGATGCAAGCCATTGGGGAGGCCGGAGTCACTGCCATTGCCGTTAAGGAAAAGGTCAGTTTGTAGTAGGCGATTTATCGCCTCACGCAAACAACTCGGAGTCCAAACTTTAGTTTGGCAGGACTCCAAGGGAGTCCAAATTTGGCAGAGTAGTGATACGCGGGCCCCTGTTATTGACCTATTTTTTTGCGGGTTTTTTGACTCAATATTTTGAGGGCCATAAAATACTTACGTCGGCAAAAGTACAGCGAAGCGAAACTTTTGCCGACGTGGATGTTTTCAAATTAAGTTATGGCCCTCTGTTGCGCTTACAGTTTGAGACTTTTTGTAGGTGTTTTGTGACTGGACAGTAGGTACTATTTTAGTCGTTGATGGGTATTTGGATAAACTTTGCCCGAATTATTCTCAAGAATATCGGTAGCACTAAACTGGTAGTGGTATAAACCTGACCTATTTTTAAAACCGGTCATTTTCAAAATCACTGGTTTAAAGCAATGAAGAAAAAGGAAACAGGTCATATTTGGCTTACAAGTTACGGAGTTGCGGCTAAATAAAATACCCACACAAATCGATCCAAAGTTTTTTGAATGGGGATATTATTTTCATGCTTTTCCCGTAGGAGCAAAAGCGACTTAATCTGGCTGGTTTTTCGTAGTCGCTTCAGCGACTTAATCTTGCTTGTTTGTAGTAGTTAGTCGCTTCAGCGACTTAATCCATAAGTTTGTAGTAGTTAGTCGCTTCAGCGACTTAATCTTGTTTGTAGTAGTCGCTTTAGCGACTTAATCTTGCTGGTTTTTCGTAGTTAGTCGCTTCAGCGACTTAATCCATAAGTTTGTAGTAGTTAGTCGCTTCAGCGACTTAATCTTGCTGGTTTTTCGTAGTCGCTTCAGCGACTTAATCTTGCTTGTTTGTCAGATTGAAGCTGCCATCGCAAAATTCCAAGCTGCAAAGAAATTAGCCCCTTGTCATAAATTCAATCCAGAAAATAAGGTGAAAAAAATCCTACTTGAACTGGAGTACAACGAATGATTCAGCTTTGTGCCAGTGCTTGGAGTCCAAAGCTTCAGCTTGGTAAAGCTTTGTACTCCAACGCGCTAATGGCAGTGCCGCTTGCCCACCCTACTGCTTGATTTAAAGGTGAAAAAATGCCCTTTTATTCATTAGAAACCATCCATGAACTTGCCAAAGATGAAAACAAAATCATCCTATTAGGACGAAAAGTTGAAATTTATGTGGCTAACCTTGGATATTTTAAGGCCGATGTGGCAGATTGTATCAAAAAATTGTGGCCGTCAGATTTCCATAAGACTATCCACTATGAGGATACCAAATTAACTTTTTACGTTTATAAAGGTCAATGTCTTTCTCCTTCAGGTGAATATGACGAAGTTTATATCAAGCTTAAACTGGGTTATAAAGGCGAAATTTGTGTTGAAATCGGTGTTATATTAACAAACAACTTTGTCAAGAGAGGTAACTTGTTATGACTCAAGACAAAATAATTTGCCCTGTGTGCGAAAGGGGTCAATTAATTTTTAAAAAGGGCCCCTCGTCTTACTGCTATAAAGGGCATCATTTTAAGTTAGAAGACATTGAATATTGTGAATGCCTTGCTTGTCAGTATGAAATCATTCTACCTGAACAAAGCAAACGCAACGAGGCTCTCATCCGTGACGAGCAGAGAAAAATAGATGGGCTTTTCACTGCTGCTGAAATCACCAAACTCAGAGAACGGTTAAAGATGACTCAACAGCAAGCGGCGCAACTCTTCGGTGAACAAGTCAATACCTTTTCAAAATACGAAAGCGGAGAAGCCACTCAAAGCAGGGCAATGGATAAACTGATGAAACTGGCTTTGAATGTACCTCATTGTGTTGAAGAACTTCGTCAAATGGCCAATGTTCAAGTCAGTGCCTAGTACAGTAAAGCGGAAGTTTCGATACCACCCCAACGCCAACGGCTAAAGCCGTTGTCTAAAAGCTAAAGTAGGCTAAAGCTTACTAACCAGTGCCCTTTAGGGTACTTGAGCTCTTAGACAATGTTGGCTGAGGTGGTATTTCTATTTCCGCTTTACTGCACTAGTGTGGCAAAATGCTAGGCACTTGGAATACCAAGCTTGGTGCGGAGCGCACTTCCCTAGATTTAAGTTATAACAAGCGTTGCGCCGCGTGGTTTTGGATCATTATCAGCAACGTTGTAGTGATTTGCTTTGATGAAATTGATCACGTCCGCAATTTACCGTTTGCCACTGATGATTTTTTTGCCACGATTCGGAGTTGCTATAACGAGCGAGCCCAAAACCCGAATTTGAAACGATTAACGTTTTGTCTAGTTGGCACCGCAAGGCCAACCGATTTAATGGACGACCCGCAGTCCACCCCGTTTGATATTGGGCAAGCCATTGATTTAACTGGATTTACGTTTTAAGAGGCGATGCCGTTAGCACTGGGCTTGCACGGTAAAGCCGATAATCCCGAAGCGGTGTTACGGGCGATTTTAGACTGGACGAACGGACAGCCGTTTTTAACTTAAAAAGTCGGTGATTTATTTTGTCGTTATACCGATACAAAGCTACCCAACGGACAAGAAACCGCTTATGTGGCCGAATTGGTACAAACTCATCTCATTGAAGGCTGGGAGGAGAAAGACGAACCACAGCATTTACGCACCATTCGCGACCGTTTGATTGAACGGGAGAACTCTCAACACACTTGGCAATTATTGGGCTTATGTCGCGCTATTTTGTCGTTGTCACAACTAGAAGATCAGAGCCAAGCGCATGGAATGGAATTGCGTTTAACCAGGTTAATGGTTAAACAACCCAGTGGGCAATTACGGGTTTTAATAAAATCACAACTCTATAATGCTGCTTTTTACCATCGTGAACGTTTAGTGCTTCAAGGGCATAAAGATTCGGTAAACAACGCCGCCTTCAGTCCCGACGGGCTGCGCATTGTCACCGCATCTTTAGATGACACCGCCCGGCTCTGCAATGCCTTTAAATTAAGAGCATGTAGCCACTCTGAACTTTGCTACCTGGAAGGAAGCGAAACTAAACCCACCTATCAATTCGACAACCTGGCCCACTCAATGCCATTAAATTAAGAGCATGTAGCCACTCTGAACTTTGCTACCTGGAAGGAAGCGAAGCTAAACCCACCTAGAAGTCAGCGAAGCTAAACCCACCTATCAATTCGACAACTTGGCCCACTCAATGCTATTAAATTAAGAGCATGTAGCCACCCTGAGCGAAGCTAAACCCACCTATCAATTCGACAACCTGGCCCACTCAATGCCATTAACTATCTCGTGTTCTTCATCCCAAAACTCAATTCAGGTGTCAAGTGAAGCTACCACCAAAAGCAACTACAAGGATTAGCTTCGCTGAACTACGTTTCGTTATATACTCAACGTGGTCATAAGGCGATATTTTTATGACGGGTTAATATATAAGGCGTATTATTAAAGCTAGGTAGGTACACTGGCTTTATTAATCTCGCCCCGTTGGGGCTTTTGCCAGGGGCGCTGCCCCTGGCTTTATTAATCTCGCCCCGTTGGGGCTTTTGCCAGTGTAACTACCTAGAATTTTTGTTTCTAAAAAAGTCCTTTTCAGGCAAAAGTTTGTTCCCATCTTGAGTATTATAACGGATAATTCCAACGGCTTTAGCTGTTGGCTGGAGGAGGCTGGGTGAGATTTCTGCTTTCGTGTACTAGAGCCTATCAATTCGACAACCTGGCCCACTCAATGCCATTAAATTAAGAGCATGTCGCCACCCAGAGCTTTTTACTGTGAAAATACCCACAATATCTAGTACAACGAATTGAGAAATTAACGAATTAAAAAATTAAAAGCCTAGATGCTTTTCTATTCCTTTATTTTCATGCCTAGGGGAGGATAAATAACTTATCCATGACTATTTATTCCTAAAATAAGTTGTATTTTCAGTATAGCCATTTTAACCCAAACGGTGCGCCACCGCACGAGCGTGTTTTGTTAATGTTCGCTGAGAGGAAATTCACGTCAATTTTTTGGTGATTTGACGGGTTGAAAAACCGGTTGTAGTACACATACAGTATGTACTCATCTGTGACTTATGTAGTTCGGCAAGCTAAAGAAATGTGCGCGACAAGCCGGGACTTTGAGCGCATGTCGTCCAAAAATGCTATCGCCAGAGCGTGCGTATGCCGTTGGCAAGTATTTGCTTCGCCGCCGGTGAGCTTGAACGTTAGGCCCGGCTTCGAGGAAGAACAAAGAAAAAACGGGATAAATCTCCGTTTTTCGGAGTTATCCGATGAAACATAGCGGTAGCGTGCCCCGACGGAGTGCGCTTCAGGCGGATTTCAGGCTTTTGGCGCAGTCGGGGATTTTAGATCGGAATTTGTAGTAAAATCATGGCCTAACTAGGCACTGCTGACGGCTTCGCCGCCGGTGAGCTTGAACGTTGGGCGCTGTGCCACTTTTTTTCACTATATAGATATTTAGATAATTAATTTAGTCTCCTTTAGGAGACTTGAGCTTTCAGACAATGTTGGCTGCCAAAGAAACTATTTTTCTGAAAATCTATAGAAAAGAGTCGCGTCCATAATGGTGAGGAATAGTTTATGTCATACGGGAAATTTGAAAGGATAGAACAGGTATCGGATAAATTTGGAATTAAAGTGAAAAGAACCTCTTTTATAGAGGTAAAGGATATTAAAGTCGATGAGTTTTTCTTATTAAGAATGGGGCGTGCTCTATTAAAAGATGTCAACTTCGTTAATGAAAATGCTATCCGGCAACATATAATTACCCCTATATTGGACATAGTATCAGATAATTATGAGGAATTAGAAGTGTGGTCGGAAGGAACGATCACTGTAGATGAAAAACGGGATTTGGATGGAAAGCCTGACTATTTAATAGCACCTTATGCAGATAACGGTGGTATATCAACACCTCCAATTTGTGTAATGGAAGCTAAAGAAAAGGATTGGAAGAAAGGCTGGGCACAGGCTTTAGCTGAAATGTACGCCGCTTCTACTCAAGGTGCAAATATTTGTTACGGTGTTGTAACTACGGGAGAATTTTGGCAGTTTGGCAAATTGGAAGAAGGTAAAATATTTACCAGAGATCCTATCAAACTATCTGCCATAGAGAACTTGCAAAAAGTTCTGAATACCTTAAATTGGTTGTTTAACAAAGCAAGTGAGCAAGTACAATCAACCTCTAAATAATCTGGATCGCTACCCTTTTTGAATAATTTTAAGCAAAAAACTATTTGATAGAATTAATAATTCTATAACTCACATCAATTTAAAGTCGAACTCACGTTAATAGATAAATCTATGGGTGTCCAAGCAAGCTAAAGAAATGTGCGCGACAAGCAGAGACTTGGAGCGCATGTAGTCCAAAAGTGCTATCGCCAGAGCGTGCGTATGCCGTTGGCAAGTATTTACGACGATAAAAGCCGCAACCTGCTGAGACACAAAGCTTTTTGACGCGCTGGCTAATCCGCAACCCGATTATGGACTCGCTCAGCAATTGTCGCTTGATGATGACGGCAATTTTTTAGAGAATCAGAACCGTCAAATTTAAGTACGCTGATTTGACCGAGACTTCTGGTCTCGCTTCGCTTATGATAATTAGAGATGTGGTTAACAAGGCGCATTTGGTTTGGGGTTTGACGTGCCCAAAAAGTTTTGAATATTAAACCCTTAGCATTAATACGTTAATAACCCTTTAATTGTGGGCCATAGAGTGGAATGAGTCAGTCAAGGTTTTTTTAACTGATTGATTTAAAAGTCATTATAAATAAATATTTGATAGAATTAATAATTCTATAACTCACTGATATTTAAAGCAGAGCTCACGTTAATAGATAAATCTATGGGTGTCCAAGCAAGCTAAAGAAATGTGCGCGACAAGCGGGAACTTTGAGCGCATGTAGTTATAACCCAAACGGTGCATCACCGCACGAGCGTGTAATGCTCGTTGACAGGAAATTCACGTCAAAAATTTGTTATTTAACGGGTTGAAAAACCGGTTGTAGTACACATACAGGTATGTATCTTGGATGTTTAAATCGTCCGGAGTCCAAGATTTATCTTGGACATCTATTTATACTGTGAACGGGTGAAATTTAGACTTTTTTCTTCACAAGTTACAAGGGAATGATGCACGAATTCCCGAGCTGAAAGTCAGCGAAGCTCCAAATATAAGCCGTGTGCAGTCTAATTCACAGCCTCTGAGTAAAAAACTATCCCTTATTGAGGATAGCGAGCGTAGGATGCGTCTTACACACCATCAATCCATACACCTTAAAAGGTGCGTGGGACGCAACGCTTGGTACGCTGGCTGGCTACATTTCTTTCCATTTTTTGGAAAATTATTTTTTATTTATTCTTGTATGAGGAGGTTAAATTAATTGACAACTAAATTTTTGACAACTGTGATAGCCATGCTGTTAATGTGTAGCAGCGTGTTCGCTCAAACCGTCATTTTTTCTGATGACTTTGAGTCGGGCACACTCGATCCAAATTTTTGGAAAGCTCGCCCTGGCGAGGCAGGTGGTATTGTGGAAGTTCAATTAGAAACTGGAGCAGTCCATAATGGGTTTTACGGCGTTGCTTTGGGAAAAAATAGCGATGGTGACTTTGTGACAAATGCGTTGGATTTGCATTTGGACTTGTCTGCCTACAAGCAAGTTGAACTTCGTTTCTGGATCAAAGACTTCCACGATGAAACCAATATCCAAGATGGCATTTGGTTTAGTGATGACGGAGGCACAAACTTTAAAAAGGTTTACGAGTTTGATTTGACCAATTGGAATGATGTTGTCTGGGGACAACTACCTCCCATTGATGTTGATCAATTGGCAACTGAGAACGGGTTAAGTCTTACCAGCAAGTTTGTGATTAGGTTTCAACAGCATGGTTCAGGAAATTTCGACACCTATTCCGATGAAGATGGCCTTTTGTTGGATGAAATATTGGTAATCTCACCTCGAGTCACTTACGCCAAATTACCTTTTCAAGATGATTTTGAAACGGGGAAATTAAGTAGTGCCTGGACATGGAGCAACCCAAAATTGACAACGGATCCAAACACCATTAATCCTTTTGGTGTAGTAAACGTAGCTCTAAGGGAGACTGGGACTGCACACAGTGGCTTTTACGAAGTTGCCATTGGAAGAAAAGTTGATGGCCGATTTACTACTAATGCCTTAGATTTACATTTAGATTTGTCTGGTCACAATCAAGTGGAACTTAGATTTTGGCATAAGGAACACTATGACGAAACCAATCTTCAAGATGGTATTTGGTTTAGTGATGATGGTGGTACAAATTTCAAAAAAGTCTATCAATTTGATTTCTCCAACTGGAATAATGAGATGGTATGGGGACAACTACCACCTATTGATATTGATAAGTTAGCTACCGAGAATGGATTAAAGCTGACGAGTCAGTTTGTTATAAGATTTCAACAGTACGGAACGGGAGATTTTGATACGTACTCTGATGAAGATGGCATTTTCTTAGATGATATATCTGTAAGCTCACCTAAGGTGACTTATGCTACATTGCCTTTCCAAGATGGTTTTGAAAACGGCAAATTCAATAGTGCTTGGACATGGAGTGATCCAAATCTCACAACAAATAGTAAAACGATTCGACCTTCTGGTTTTGTGAATGTTGTAAAAACATCACCCTACGAAGGTTTTTTTGTGGCCGCAATGGGAAGAAGAATTGACGGTGCAGTAACGACTAATGCTTTAGATTTGCATCTGGATTTGTCCAATTACGAGCAAGTTGAGCTTAATTTTTGGCTTAAAGACCTCTCTGATGAAACCAATCTACAAGATAGCTTGTGGTTTAGTAATGATGGTGGTATAAGTTTCAAAAGAGTTTATGGGCTTGATCTTTCCAACTTTCCTGATAGTAAATGGCAAAACCTAACGGTTGATGTAAAAACTTTAGCATCCAATCATGGTTTGGCATTCACTAATCAGTTTGTCATTAGGTTTCAACAGTATGGTTCAGGAGATTTCAACACATACTCTGATGAAGATGGTATCTATTTAGATAATATTTTGGTGACAGGAACGCCAGCATTACCGGGATTAAAATCCTGTGCCGGGGAAGCCATCTATAATCCTGATACCCAAATGGTCAGTATTCCGGGTGTTCGCATTGGAAATGACGTTAACCTGAGCCATGAATGCTACGCGGTAGATTTACGACAAATCTCCTCTGACAAGTTTGAGTTTGAACTCATTCTTGAGAGTGTGAGGCCCGCTGTTGTCAGAGCAACTGAATGAGAGCAAGTCGTAGGGTGCGTCTTACGTACCCTTCCAAAAACGTAAATAGGTTTTGTGGTGCAGCATTAGGATGTACCTTATACAGGCTGACTTTTTGATTTTGCTATAGACGTTCAGAAAAAGATTTAGGGCAAAACCTTCGAGGTTTTGGAAACATCGAAGGTTTCTACTGAAATTATTCTTCTTCCAAACCATAGGAGTTAGCGAGCGTAGGCTGGGCAGAGCGGATCGAAACCCACCATTCCTAATTTCTGGCGGATTGAACTAAAAAACTTATCTAGCTCTGAGTGGCACTTCATTCTACCCGACATGAACTCACAGCACAGTATGTTTTCGTTAAGTACCGAACCCTGAATTTTCAGGTATTTTTAAAAGCGCAATTTATAACGATGCAAAGTATAGCAATTTTAAACGTTTTTTAGCCTAAAATTTTTTTGAAAAAAACTTGAGCCTAAAAAATTATTTGTACCCTTGTTGAGTATAGTCACAACACAAGTTTTTTTAAACTCTGGAATGAAAACGCTATTTTTATGAAAGTCTATATAATTCCAGATAAATAATTTTGGCTTGAAACCTTCGAGGTTTTCGAAACATCGAAGGTTTAGCTTCAAAGGATTTCTCTGAAAAGCTATCATTTAAAATGACACAGAGCATCATAACAAGCATTTCCTTTGATGACGTTGGGAACGAGAAAAAAATAAACAATATACATTATATCGATTTAATCCTAAGTACTTGATTTCATTATCTTTCTAAAAATGAGAAAATCAAGTAAATCAATGAGTTACGTTAAATCGGTATAATGTCTAATAGCGCAATCTTAGAATAACAAAATTATTGACCGATCTTGGCTTATTATAATAGTGGAGTTCATAATATGTTTGGTAAAAAACGTATCGCAGAATTAGAAAATAAAATACAAAATTGGCAAGCCCAAATTGCCAAAGCAGAAAAACGTGCCAGAGGACTCATCAATCACGGCAAGATATGCCAACAAAAGTTAGGTACTTACTTCGCTTCTAAATTGGAAAATAATGCCAATGAGTTATCAGTAGCCATAAATAGAATGTCTATTGATTTTTATGCCGGTTGGGACACAAAAACTTGGCAAGACTGGCAACCGACAGTTTGGAATTCCGATGACTTTACTGATGGTATAGACACGACTTTGCCCACTTTAATACGCATCGGGGATTTGGTTGAACAACGCCACGAATTCAGCAAAATTGGATGCAAAGTACCTGCTTTTGTGCCCTTTATTGGAGCTCACAAAACGATTATTATTCGAACCAATGGTAGTACAACTGGAATGGGTGCAGAACTTTTGCAATCTCTACTTGTTCGCTCTGCGCTGATGTTACCGCATCAAACCTATTACACATTATTAGATCCTGCTACTAACGGTTTAGCGTTTCCAATGCGTCGCTATTTGCCATTAGTCCGTGAAAACAGTGGTGATGTCCGTCGTGACTTAGAACAAGTTCTTCAGGATATTCAACGCATCGTTCAGAATTTCATTGATGCTACTTATCCGTCATTTGAGTTGGTTGATCCTAAAGTCCGCATTAACGAGCGTTTTCAATTCGTTTTTGCCGCTGATTTTCCTAACAAGTATGATCGCAGAGCAATTGAATTATTACAACATGTAGCAAGTACAGGCCCCAAGGCTGGTGTTTACACCTTCATACACTACAACGCCGATCATAAATTACCACGCGATATTAACATGGATGGCTTTGAAAATGCCGGCGACATTAACCTTAATGATTCCTCTACCATGACTGCCTGTGCTTTGCGATTATATCCAGATGCTAATCCACACGCTGAGTTACAAAATCGTTTATTTGAAAACCTAAGAAAGGCAAAACCGCCTGAACGCATTGTCGAATGGGATGGAGAAGTTGGTTTATCCAATGAAAACTGGTGGAAATCAGACGCGACCCATATCATTCAGACACCCATTGGCATTAGTGGTGCCAGCGACGTTTTGAACTTATGGTTTGGCGTGAACAATGAAGGTATGCCCTGTGCTCATGGTATGATGGGTGCAATGACGGGCTCTGGTAAATCAAACCTATACCATGTTCTGATTTTAGGAGATTTTAGGACTTGCCGTGCGTTATAATCCTAATGAACTGCGGTTATTTTTGATTGATGGTAAAGATGGTGTAGAGTTTCAACCGTATCGAGAGTTACCACATGCTGAAGTTGTTTCTTTACATTCATCATCACAACTATCTCGTAGTGTGTTGGCAGAGTTAATTGCTGAAAAAGAACGCCGTAATCAGGTTTTTGCAACACTAAAAGTACGTGATCTGACCGGGTACCGTGATAAAGGACAACCTGAAGGTCATATGCCACGTATCGTATTATTGATTGATGAGTACCATGAATTGTTTGAAGGTGATACTGAAGGCACCGCTTCAGAGCAACTATTGCAATTAGCTCAACAAGGACGTAGTGTTGGCATTCACATGTTACTTGGATCGCAACGTTTTGGTGCGCCCGGGATGCTTCATCAAACAGCTATTTTTGGTAACATCCATTTGCGAATGGCTATGCAAATGTCGAGTTCTGACATACAAGCATTAATTGAATTTGGTCGTCGAGGAAAACAACTGCTCTTGAGTTGTGATCTGCCTGGCAAAATTGTTGTTAATGATCGTCAAGGTGATGATAATTCCAATAAACTGGGTAAAATTGCTCTCCTTAAAGAGGGACGGCGAGATACTTTAATTAAACAATTGAATGAGAAAGCGAACCAAGATTTACCACACCACGAAGTACCAACGACCATTGTGTTTGATGGTAAAGAACAGCCTAACTTGATTGAGAACCCATACATATCATATCTCATGCAGCAATCCCAATGGTTAGATCACAAAGCCTGGGAAAACCTAGCGCGTCGTCCAATCCATACCGGTGGGCTTGATGTCGTTGATTGGTTTGCGGCCGAGCATCCGTGTGTCATGTGGTTGGGTCAAGAATTTAGTGTGCATGGACAAGCCATGATTGTTACCCGTCGTCGAGTTGCAGAACATCTGCTTATCATTGGTGGTGCTAATGCAGTACGCTATGGTATGCTGGCCTCTATTCTTGCTAGTCTCTGCCTGAATACCGCTCCACAGAATGCTCAATTTCTTATTCTTGATCGTTCCATACCTGATACACCTTGGAATCAGACATTGCCGCATATTAAGGATAACGTGCTACAAATCAGTGGATATGCCGTGTCTTTTTACAGTGAAAATTCCGATATTGAAACAGTTTTGAAAGAACTCACTGCTGAAATGGAGCGACGAAAACAATTACCAGAAAGAGAACGCAAAAATGAACCCTCCATTTTCGCTGTGATGACTGAACTTGATCGTGTTGATGAAATACGCCGTAAAGTAGACGCTTATAGCATGACTGATTCTCCACTCAGTGAGAAACTACATGCTATCTGTGTCGAAGGTGCCTCAATGGGTATTCATCTTATCCTCAGTTTTTCAGGGGTACGGCCCATGTCTCATGTGATTGATGAACGTCGTGGCATAAACAATTTCAGACATCGTGTTGCATTGCAAATGTCTGAAGAAGAATCACTGACTTTAGTGCGTAGTCGTAAAGCGGCTCAGTTACAACAAGAAGGCCCTACTCCCATTTGTGCGCTCTATATGGATATTGAACATGATAAAAGCATACGCTTTAAACCGTACAGTATAGAATCCAAAATTGAACTCTCAGAAGAACAGATACTTGATTTTAAAGAACAAATAGCCGAAGTCGGTCGCAGGGTAGCTAAGTGGGTAAACAAAAGTCTTTTAACATAATGAGCGGCTTGTGAGTCGCTAAAGCGACTACTACAAACCGTCACCAAAAATGTTAAAGGATTTATGCGTACCTACTTATGTGGAGTAAACAATTATGAATATGGATGATGTCCATCGCGAAATGCTTCAATTTCGTGCGGCACTGCTTGATTTTAATACCCATCTAGGAGAGGCGTTGAATAACTTAGAAACTCAACATGCTGAGATAGCCCCTCATTGGAAAGATGAGGCACGTCAACACTATGATGAGCAGTGGACACAACTGCATGAGATTGCAAGACGATATGTGAATCAAGAAAGCGTCACTCACGTTGAATTTCTCAACAGCAAGTTAGACGCATTGGATAGGTATCTACATGGTGGCTGATACAACAACAACTTTATTAGTGAAACTCAGGGCGTATCATACTCGCTTAGACAAGCATTTTAAGCAAATAAAACCAGAACTTGACCAACTTCAGAATCGTTGGCGTAGCCTCAGTCCCCTCTATCAAGGTGAGGCTGCTGAACAATTTTGTGCTAATTGGTTACGCACAAGTGAACGTTTTAATGAGTACATCAGTCGTTTACAACAAATCATTAAGATACTTGATGAGCATATTCATACTTTAGAAGAATCTGATAATAAAGAGGATATGTAAACTCAAGGGTTAATTATGAGTATTTTCAATCCACGAAAGCTAATCTTGATACTGGAAGATTTGCAACAAGAATTGAGGCGGTGGTCAAGCAGAGCGAGTGAGATGCTGGAAACTGCAAATCACACACAACGGCTTTCGCAAGAACAAGCAGACCGTGAACATCATCGTGCTAGCGTAATGATTGATCGTGCTATAGAAGATCGATACGCTGTTAATGATATGCAGGAAGAAGTCAATTCCTTGTTATCCAATTGCCATGAAGCTAAGCAACAAGCCCATAGAACACTTGATGAAGTGAATAGGAGTTGGAATGAAGCAAACAAAACGCAAAATTCTTGGCATGAACAACTTAATTATGCGTTACAGTGGTTAGCATCTGCTGAACAGCGAGTCGCACAGGCTGAAGCCGAACTCAAAACTGCCAGAGAACATCTATCTTACGCAGAACAGGAATTAGCATCTGCCCGACGTGCATTACAAAATTGTCGGAATTCAGCTTATAGCTACACAGATCATGAAGGACGTACTCGTCATTATGTGCCTGATTGTAGTGGTTACGAGGAAGCTGTCAGGCGTGCGGAAGAGGAAGTTTTGCATGCCCAACGTCGGGTAGAAGTAGCTATTGAAGAGCTGAAAGCAGCAATCGCCGAGCAAGAACGAGCAAAGAGACGGGTGCAATGTTGTCAAACGGCCGTGGGACATGCTGAACGGGCAATCAATCTTGCTGAACAAACGAAAGAACGGGCCAATATGGCAGTGAATGCCGCAGAACGAAGCCTAGAACATGCTGAAGCGGCCAAGCGTACTGTGTTAATCGCTGATGAAAAAGCAACTGAAGAGGAAAACGAAGCTGATATGATGATGCATGATGTACAAGAGGCACAAAGTTTCACATATGAGGCACAATTTCAGCTTCGTCACGCCGATCGTTTGGAAGAATCAGCCCAACGTTTGGTGGTTATTACACAAGATGAATTGACAAGGAGAATTGACCGACTTTATGAATTCAATCGTCCAGATTTGAAAGCCTCGTTTTTTATTGGGAGAATCGACTGATGGAAGAGACACTTTGGTACACTAAACAGCAGTCCCGCACTTTACAAGAATTTCGTCAAGAAATACAAGGGTTATGGGAGGACTCTGCGGCACGAGACATCAATATGCGCTATCTCAATCCGCACCAAGATGATGATAAGAAAATGGTGGATGGATTTCAGGGACAATCTGACGCACTTGAAAAAGCAAAAGTAAAACTCAACTCTGCTAATGAACATGCACTACAGGCAGAAAAACTCTCACAAGAAATATTTGAATTATTGGAAACAACACAACAGGATGTTGATACCGCTTACCACTTTGACGAGCAATACAAGGAACATCATTTGGTAACAAGATCACTATTACCACAGATAGCACAGTCTATTGCTTTAGCAAATTCTGTTTGTAATGGAGTACCAACACAATGAAAATAGAAACTCCCTCAGAAGAAATTTATGACGTGGTGTTTAATAAGCGTTCCAATCTATGGGAAAATTACGATGATTCCAGGGAGCGCGTTACTGAGCTTAACAGACTGTCTAAAAACGTGGCTCTTTCTGGGCATGCAGACTCTATATCTTCTCTGAGTACCGAGACTAATAATATTCCAAGTGAACTGACTCAAACCGTTGTAGAACTCCAAAACGAGTTAAATAATATTACTAATGCACAGCGGCAAATTCGACAAATCCAGTCGAAAATTGAATCCATAAAGAAAACCGCTAAAACAATAATAATCACGTTGGTGATTGTGGGTATTATTGGAGCTATGATTCTATTTCATGTTGTTAAAAATAATCCGAGTATCAACACTTGGTTTGAAAAGCAAAATGGGTCACCAAGTGTAGAGGTTGGAGAATCGGTTAAACCTGGAGAAATTGTACCTAAGCCTACTGGAATTGAAGAACAGAGCAAGCCTGTAGAACAGGCAATCTTTACGCTTACTGTACGTTCAAATGTACGCGATGACACCGTCTTTATTAATGGAAAAAACTACGGCTCTACCCGTTTAAACGTGAAACTACCGGCGGGTGTGTACACTGTGCGTGTAGAAAAGGTTGGTTATACTCCAGAAGAAAAGCAGATTGATCTACAAAGCGCATTAACAGAACGTTTTACCTTGCAGCGCATTAGGTAATAAGTACCTGTGCATAAAAAATAATCGGGTATTTAGAAACCCAGTCTTGTTTGAAAAAACGTCAGTGTCACCTCGACTAAAATGCATGAAGATTTATGCATCGGTACTTAAAACTTTTTCTGGCAAGCGTCGTAGGGGGGGTGCCTCAAGCGAGGCTCAGCATTTCTTGCCGGGTGAAAGTCCCAGTCGGGTGGTAAGGACTAACCACCCACCCGTATTTCGTTAAGCGTATCTGTAGGTGGTGGCACTGCCACTGAACAACAACACGTACACCGAGAAACCAATAAATCAGGGTGTGTTCCACTTGTCCTACTGCTTTTGAAAAGGGAGCCATCAATAAAATTAATCTAATCAATTTGACAACATGGCCCTCAAAAAGCCCTTACCTTAATTTTTTTCTAGCATACCAATTTCAATATCCCACCCCATGAACGAATTCCCAATGACTCCCAAACTAGAAATCGCATCATTAGCGGATGGAATCCCGGTGATTGACGAGGAAGCGGTTGGTTTTTATAAATTGAATTGTATGGCTTGTTTCCAAACACCATGCTGCTTGACCGTTGACAAAATAATCAAGGAAAAACTCGTTTAAAACCAGATAAATTACCAACATTTATTGTGATTGTTGAATGGGTGCATTTCTATTTTCCCGCTTACTAAAGCATCAACCCCAAAGGGGTTGAATGTGAAACGTAGTAACGAGCGGAGCGAGATAATAGCTTTAGTGAAACCTGTGGTAAAGTTAAAGCAAAGCATCAACCCCGAAGGGGTTGAAATCGTTGGTTCTAGTCAAGCGGGAAAATAGAAATGCGCCCTTGTTGAATTTAGCACACCTTGGGTTAAAATAGTCAAAATATGATGAACAACGTTAGCGAACTACATAATCAAGCGATGAAATTGTCTCAACGGGCAATGGTTGCACGGCATAATGGTGAACAAGCGCGTGCCAACGCGTTATCGCATGAAGCCTTTGAGTATGAGTCACAAGCCGCCGCCCTTATTCCAGATGAAAACGCGTCAGAGCCAACTCGTTCCGTCATTTATTGTAGTGCCGCTTCATTAGCCTACGAATGTAAGGAATGGAAAGCCGCTAAGGAATTGATTAAGAAAGCATTATCAGGCTATCCCTCCGAGCGGATCTATCAAGCATTAACTCAATTATCCCATCAAGTCGATTTTGAATCTTATCTTCAAACTCAACCGGTTAAACTTCAAGACACGGAACTCCATTTATTTTTGCAAGGCAAAGCTGTGACTTCTGGAGCCGTCATTTACGACGAATTTATCAAGCGACTCACGTCCTTGAAGGTTTTGATAGAGAAGACAACCCAACGATTGTTAGGTATTGATTATCAAAAAACGGGCGCAAGGCAAAATGATAATCCGTTTATTGCCGCGCTATCTCTTTCCAACACAGATAAGAATAATTTTTCGATGACCCTTAAACTGGTTGCCACGAGTGAAAATCCATCAACGCAAGACATCGCACCCGTTATTGACGAAATGTTGATTGGGATTAACTTGATTAATGATTTTAAAGAAATCGACTTAAAAGAACGGATTAAAACACCCGGCTATTACCAAAATTTTTTAGCCTTAACGCATGATATAGCGCCGGAGGGTGATCAGATTCAGTTTGTCGGTTTATCTAGCTCAAAAAAAATCGTGGGTTTGACAAGACTCAGCGCTGAGATTGAATTAGATTTTAACGACAAATCCTTTGCCGTCACACGAAAACCCATTAAAATAGAAGGCGTTTTAAATTATGCTGATAGTATCAAACCAAAACTCGTTGGATTAATCACTCAAGACAGTGGCAACTATAAAATCGTTGTAGAAGAAGGCTTAGACGACTATGTCAAATTTTACTTTGGACGCTGGGTGACGGTACAAGGTGATTTTGATGGCAATTTCATTTACCTTAAAGATTTACAAACCATGCGTTCCCAAAGACTGACAGCAAATCCCGCTTTTTAGCAACGGTTTGTGTTTTAAGCGATTGACTTATTCAACAACACCACTTTGAACCATTTCACAAACGGGATGATTAATCTGAGGCGTTACGAACTCTTTTCCATAATCGCCTTAAAATTTATACTCACTACTCATAATCCATTGATTTTGGACTGGATGCTCGTAGAGAGTATCTATTTGTTGCACAGAAATGAAGAAAGTGGACAAGTAGGAGCCAAGCGGTTTTCTGATAGTTCAACTGTCATCAACAATCTTGATGACATGAATCCCGGTGAGATTTGGATAAATTTTGATAAAGATACCATTATTAGTACCTCTAATTGAAACAGCTAATATTCTGTTACAGAAACAGAAAAAGACACTTGAATTTTTTTAAAACGATGACTGTCTAATAAAAATTGTAATACCGCAAAATTCGGCAGAAAGGCCGCTTTTCTTCAGCGACAAATCAATAACTTAGGTTCGATTACTGCTTGATTTTGCGCTATTGCTAAAAATTTTCTCGACACACCAGCGGTGTGATCATGGACAGTAGCCGATTTGGTGTCTTAAAGGGAGGATTAATTGAATGCTACATACACTACACATTAAAAATTTCACCATTTTTTCGGAAGCACAATTTGAATTTTCACCGGGGCTGAATGTCATTATTGGGGATAATGGCACCGGTAAAAGTCATTTGCTTTGTTTAGGTTATGCCACCCTATCTGTTTTGCATGAAGCGTTGCAAGACTCTCAGCATCAAGCAAAAAATAAGGAATTGTGGCAGCGTGACTTAGCTGACAAATTAAAAACGGTGTTTCGTCCAGAAAAATTAGGTCGTTTATGCCGTCTTCGACAGCGGCAACGTGCTGAAATTAAAATGACTTCTTCGCTTATTGGGCAAGCAGCCCCCCAATTGACGACAGCTTTTTCGTTTTTTGTCACTGCCAAAGAAAAAGTCAAATTGGAGGAGCAATCGCCATCTTTTAATACTCTGAAATCTTCTAAAAACAGATTAGAAACGTTTAAACGAACCCCGCTACCTCTGTTTTTTCCGATAAAGGAAGTTTTATCGTTCTACCCCGGCTTTATGAAAAGTTACGAAGAACGAGAATTGGCATTTGATGCCATTTATTATGATTTGTGTAAAGCCCTGAGTGCCACTCCATTGAAAGGTAAACGTGCCCAAGAAATGGCCGAATTAGTTGCACCATTAGAAAACATTTTGCAGGGCTTCGTTATTCTCGAATTTAACCGTTTCTACTTACAGCATACTGAAAACGGCAAAATGGAAATCTCATTAGTGCCTGAAGGCTTACGCAAAATCGCCATGTTGACTTATTTGATTAAAAATGGGGGCTTGGCAAAAGGCAGCACCTTATTTTGGGATGAACCCGAAGTGAGCATCAATGCCAGATTGCAAGTGAAATTGGTTGATACACTGGTGGCACTGGTAAAAGCCGGGGTGCAGGTGATACTGACGACACATGATTTATTTTTAATGAAGGAATTATACTTGCGTGCCATCTCATCCAAAATGCCCACTCATTTTTTTAGCCTACAGAAAGGGGAACAAGGAATAGAAGTAGAACACGGTGAACAATTAGACGATTTGTCTAATGTGGTTGTGATTGATGCTGGCTTGGATCAATTTGATAGAGAACAAGACGTGTTTTATCAAGAAATTTTTAAAGCGGAAGCCGCATGAAAACTATTGAAGAGCAAAAATTGACTTTCGCCTTTCCTGACAACTGGGAAGTGATTAAGTATGATGAAAGTCACTTTTTCATGAACCATGTTAGGAAAAGTCAAGGTAGCAAGGCAGTTGATATTTTAGCATTGTCTGATAATCGCTTATTCCTTATTGAAATAAAAGATTTCAGGGGCTACCGCATTGAAAGTAAAAAAAGTCTTAGAAGTAATGAAGTATTGAATGAAGTCGTGCAAAAAGTTCGGGATACTGTCACTGGTTTATATGCTGCTTATCGTCGCCAATCAGAGGAACTGGCTCCTTTTTATCACTATTTATGTACCGGTTCAAAATATTCAACTGATGTACGTCATCAACGAAAAATAATTGCCGTTTTTTTTCTTGAACAAGATACTCAATCTGATGCAGAATTTTTCAGTCTTCAGTGCCCTTTAGGGCACTTCAGCTATTAGACGACGGCTTTACCAAAGGCGGGGGGGATTATTTCTTTCTAATTCCGCAAACTGTGTGGCATTGAGGGTTAAATCCAGTCAACCGCCATTGGCGAAATTGGCGAAGGTATTATTGCACAGTGCAAGGTTGACTTGCACTCCAGCTTTATCCGTTGAAAATGGTACCGGTGAAATTTTCTTCGGTGGTATCGTAACTTCGGTGCAGAAAAAATAGGGGACAGACCACATTCACTCTCACCAAAATACACGACTTGGAATTAAAGAAAAAACCACAAGCCAGCCACTCGCAAAGCCCCCTCTCCCCCGCGCCCGGCAACCGGTCCAAACTAACGCTAGGGTTAAAGAAAAAGCAACCCACAAATCAACCACTTAGCTTAAAGAAGCCGACTGTTCCAACGAAACATCAAAAAGAAACCACCCTCAATAAGCCAAGAATCAAGGGCAAATTAGAAGTCAATCTCAAGATAAATGAACGACCTAACTGGGTAGCAAGCGTAGCAAGCGTAGGGTGGGTAGAGCGAGGCAAAAGTTTCGGAGAAACTTACTTTTGCTTCGAGTAATGAAGCGCGACAGGGGGCCATAACTTAATTTGAATACCTATTTTATGGCCCTCAAAATCGATACTGCAAAAACCCGCCAAAAAATAGTCAATAACAGGGTCCAGCGTATCACTACTCTGCCAAACTAACGTTTGGACGACTGTTTGGACGACTGCGCGTGAGGCGATAAATCGCCTACTACAAACGGGCCTTTTCCTTAATGAAAGTGTCGGGTAAGGGTATCAAGTGTTGTGTATCTGTATGTGGTAGCACTGCCACTGAACAACAAAACGTACACAGAGAAACCAATAAATCAGGGTGTGTCCCACTTGTCCTACTGCTTTTGAAAAGGGGGTCATCAATAATGACAACATGGCCCTCAAAAAACCCTTAAATTTTTAGAAACCTTCTTGTGGGATGCGATTAACAAAAACTCACCTTCAGGCTAAAGTTTCGCGGAGCGAAACTTTAGCCTGAACCTCTAATTTAGTTGAGAATGGCCCCTTCAAAGCGATCAATCGCCTACGACGAACTGGCCCACTATAGGCGAGCAATTGTCTACGACGAACTGGCCCACTAAAGGCGATCAATCGTCTACGACGAACTGGCCCCACTATGCGAGCAATCGCCCACGACGAACCTGCCCACCAAAGGCGAGCAATTATTTTTAGCATCATTCTCAACTATTGAATTTGAAAACCTGGCCCTCAAAAGAAGCCTTAAGGTTTGAGTACCAAGACAACGAGCAATGAGTGGGACAAGTGGGACACACCCATAACTCACAAGAATCGCACCTCTGATATCCCTAGCAAGCGTCGGGTGAGTAGAGCGACTTCTGTAACCACTATTCCTCAAGACGATAATCATTTTTCATTAATCGAACGGTTGCAGTGGGTTTAGCGAGCGTCGCGTGGGTGCGCCAAGCTTCGCAAAGCTTCCAATATATTGACAGCTAAAGTAGAAACCGTAGCAAGCCGGTTATCATTAGTCCAAAATGCCTTGCAATCATGGTGTTTGGCAGTTGCAAGATGTAGCGCGTCGGGCGTTT
>NBMI01000031.1 GCA_002085445.1 Candidatus Parabeggiatoa sp. nov. 2 | reverse complement strand
TTTTCCTGGCTGCCAAAGCCATTGTCCGACATCGCCAGAAAAGAACCGTCGCCATTGGCTAACACGGCCGAAAATCCTTGCACGGGCTGTTTATCGACGAAAGGTACATTGACACCGTTAATGGAGCCTGTGCCAAGATGAGTGCCAGAAGATCAGAGTCGCATTATCGGAAAAGACGGGCAAATCACTGTCATGACTATAACAATAGGTAGCCGTGAATAACAGTGAGAGATTCCCTAGCACTAAAACTTGTTTTAAGTTCATCGTAAAAAATTATTCTGTAAAATAAATCTATTGAAACTCGTAAATAAAGTCCAAACCTGTCAATAAAGTCCAAACCTGAAGGTTTGGACTCCATGTCCAAACTCTCGTTTTAAGTTCATCGTAAAAAATCCTTAGGTAAATTCAGTAGTTGAGAATGGCTCCTTCAAGGCGCTAAAGCGCCTACTACAAACGCAAGGCGCTAAAGCGCCTACTACAAACGCAAGGCGCTAAAGCGCCTACTACTAACTTGGGCGCTAAAGCGCCTACTACTAACTTGGGCGCTAAAGTGCCTACTACTAACGCAAGGCGCTAAAGCGCCTATTACAAACTAAGGCGCTAAAGCGTCTACTACTAACTTAGGCGCTAAAGCGCTTACTACTAACTTAGGCGCTAAAGCGCCTACTACAAACTTAGTGTCTGTTAGACTAAACCGTCAAACGGTTCTACCAGCACTTCGCTACCTGCTGCTACATTGCCACAGTCTCTTGGCAAAATAATAAAGCAATTCGCATGACTCATTGAACGGAGGATGCCTGAGCCTTGTTTGCCAGTCGAGCGCACCACTAAATGGCCTTGTTCGTCGTATTCAAGAATACCGCGTTGAAATTCCATGCGGCCGGGCGTTTTTTTCAGGGGTGATAGGCAGGGCACGGTGAATCGTGCCGGCGTGGCTTTGTTTTGTCCCATCATGCGGCGCAAAGCCGGTTGGACAAATTGATAAAACGTTACCATAACTGAGACTGGATTGCCGGGGAGTCCAAAAAAGACAGCTTCTTGGATTTTGCCAAACGTCAAGGGTTTGCCCGGCTTCATGGCGACTTTCCAGAAATTCGCTTTACCGAGGCGACATAAAGTGTCAGTGACATAGTCCGCATCTCCCACAGAGACACCGCCAGAGGTAATAATGGCATCGCTGCAACTTGCCGCTGACAGAAAAGCGTTTTCTACGTCTATCGGCGTGTCACGCACGACACCCATATCAACGAAGTCAACGCCTAAGCGAGTGAGCATCCCGTGTAGGGTATAACGATTGCTGTCATAAATTTGGCCGGGCTGTAGCATTTCACCAAGAGCGCATAATTCATTGCCTGTCGATAAAAAGGCGACACGTAGGCGACGAAAAACTTTGACTTCGGGAATACCTAGCGAAGCGAATAAACCAATATCGGCCGGCTGTAGGCGTTTACCGGCCTTTAACACGACTTGCCCAATAGTAATGTCTTCTCCGGCGGGGCGGACATGTTGTCCGGGTTTGTGTTCTGCACCGATGGTGATAGTATCGCCTTGTTTTTCAACATGTTCTTGCATAATCACGGTATCGGCACCGGTAGGCATGACGGCACCGGTGAATATTCTGGCACTTTGCCCGGCTTGAATGGTTTCAGTGCAAGGTTGCCCCGCCAATGAGGAGCCGACTAGCGTCAATTGGGTTTTACCTTCTGTCGGTAAATCGGCCCCGCGCAGGGCATAACCATCCATAGCAGAGTTGTCATGCGGTGGCACGTTAATTTTTGATAATACATCTTCAGCCAAAACGCGGCCTAATGCGTTGCGGATTGCCAACTGCTCTTCACCGCGTATGGGTTGTAAATCGCGGTCAATGCTGCGTAGGGCTTCTTCAACGGATAAGGAATTTGGATCGTAATCGTCGCAAGAATATGTTTTCATGGTGTGTGGTTTTTTTTATCAATGAAGTAGAGATGGATGGATTATATACTAATGAAAAATTAAAAATGAATTCCAGGCAAAAGTTTTTCTCCGAAAAACTTTTGCCTGGAAATGAAAAATGAAAAGATTACATAACTAAGTACCCGTGCATGTATCAAAAAAATAAACCTAACAAAAACAGTTACTTTTTGGTCGAAAGAAATCCGATTTCTTGAAGAAATCGGATTTCTCTTTTGGCCGAATGCACATTCAACCCTTTCGGGGTTGGTGCGTCTTTAATCTCTTTTCGACGCGCCACGTTGTTTGAATGTGAATGAGTAGAGTATTGATATAATAGAGTTGTCCGAAAATAAGGGTTTTGTGAATTTAACTATTTGTTTTTATTAGCTAAAAAATTATTGACGGACAAGTCTAATATATAAAATTCAATAAAAAAAGTTACAATCATAAAAAACAGTATAGTAAAGGTGGATTCGCGGAGCAATATCCACCACCCGACACAACTCTTAATCCATGCCAAGGTCGTCTACAAAACAGGCCGATTCAACCACGTCTTCAGGTTTGACAGCCAATTGTTCGACAATTAAGCGTTTGAGAGATTCCCATACTTCTTTGTCGTCGTTCCATTGCTTCACCGTAGAACTGGCTTTTCTAAAATTAAACCGCACGACTTCCTTCGTCATTTCACCGACAGTGGTTATTTCAGGTGCCCAATAGACAGCCAATGGCTCCGACAGTCTATAAGCGCCCCAAGCAAAAATCAGCGATAAAATGACTGAAATCCAAGTGAAAAGTGGTGTAAAGAAGCCGATAACGCCTCCTAAGAGTGAGCCGACTAACCAAAACAAAACGCCAAAAGTGAAGAACCTAGAAAACCATTTTGGCCGTTGTAATTCTGGCAAGCGGAAGTTAAGCTGTTCTGCAAGCGCCTTCCATTGGGCACGACGGCCTTTTTTAGGAAGAATTATTTCCATTTCTTGTTTAGGAAAAAGTTGAAGTCGTTGTATACCTAATACTTTAATTAGGGTTCGACGCAATCTATAAAATGTATAGCTTGTTAAACAACGTACCCCGCGAAGTTCACCTAACTTTGAAAGAATCAGAGAATATAAATCTCCAACTGTACAAATTTTCGAGGCTTCCTGATCATTGACGGTGATTTGGAATTCCTCCTCAGTTGCCATTAAGAGTTCTACGCCATCTAAACCCATATTCTTCGTTCCTCTTTATCAAAAAAGTGTCAACCTAATGTGCGACATTTTATATCTAGAGATTTTCAAAAAAATAATTTCTTTGGCAGCCAACAGCTTTCGACTGTTGTCTGAAAGCGAAAGTCCCCTAAAGGGGACTAAATAATTTCAAAAAATAATTTCTTTCATAGCCAACAGCACAAGCCGTGACGCGATAGCGAAAGACGTAGTTTGTCTAAAGCGCTACTGTAGCCTAAAGGGGACTAAATAATTATCTGAATATCCATATCAGATTTGACGAGTGGAAAATGAGCGAATAGAGAGTTCAAAGCTAAAGCGTCGGATGGAAATATCGCAATCCAGAAATGTTGTTTCGGTAATGAAGAAGGAATTCCCGATTCCACTGATTGAAAAAGGCATTTCTGGAATAAAACCGAATTTCCTTACATAGCAAGGGGTAGGGTTTTTTATTTTACGTCCCTAAGTGTATTTATACTCAGCACCGTTACAAACTCAAAGAAAGCGAAGCGAGATAATAGTAGCTCTTGACACAAGGCGGCACTAAAAAAGCGCAAACTTCGTTACCGAGCGGAGCGAGATCACTTATGACGGTGTGCAGTATAAAACAGCGGCGAGTCCCCGAAGTACAGGGGATGCAAGGGGTATGTTAATAGTAACAAAAAACGCAAATTATGACAGTGTGCAGTATAGTCCAAACTTGGGGTGGTGAAAATCAGGTTCTTTGAGCCACCAAAAAATTGAGAAAAATATCTTAAAAAATAGTCAGTCAAATAATCTAGGACTTACGCATTGACAAACTTAAAATTTTGTATTCACGATTAATATCAATGAGTTATGAATATTTTACCAATGGCTAAATTGATGAAAATTGCCCAAAAACAACTTTTCAGGTTTTTGGAAAAAAACTTTAGCCTGAAAACAGAAATTTCTAATTCCTTGTATTTAAAATGACTCATAAATATTTTAATCTGTCAATGCGTAAGTCCTATAATCCTATTTTCATTAGCAATAAACGTCGCTTTGCGTAGTTACTTCGTTTCACAATTATTACAAATTTCATCACCCCAGTCCAAACCTAAAGGTTTGGACGGAAAATTCTTACTAAATATCCCTCAATAACTCATTCAATCCCACTTTACTCCGCGTTTTTTCGTCCACTTGCTTGACAATCACCGCACAATAAAGCGAGTATTTGCCGTTCCGCGATGGCAAATTGCCTGACACCACCACCGAGCCGGGCGGAATATAACCATAAGCCACTTCACCAGTTGCGCGGTTATAGATTTTGGTACTTTGTCCAATATATACGCCCATAGAAATCACTGCGCCTTCGCCAACAACGACACCTTCAACAACTTCTGAACGTGCGCCAATAAAGCAATTGTCCTCAATAATTGTGGGCCCCGCTTGTACCGGTTCCAAGACTCCGCCGATGCCCACGCCACCCGACAAATGCACGTTTTTGCCAATTTGGGCACAAGAACCGACAGTCGCCCACGTATCCACCATCGTGCCACTGTCTACATAAGCGCCGATATTGACATAAGACGGCATTAATACCACGCCAGGCGCAACGTAGGCCCCTTTACGGACGGTAGCCGGCGGCACGACGCGCACACCGAGGTTTTGAAACTCACGCGAGCTAACGTCAGCATACTTGGGGGCCACTTTGTCATAATAATTGGTAAAACCGCCCTTGATTAAAGCATTGTCCTCAAGGCGGAACGATAACAAGACGGCTTTTTTGGCCCATTGGTTGACAACCCATTTATCTTGTTGTTTTTCCGCAACACGTAACGTGCCCTGATCGAGTAAACCAAGCGTTTCAGTCACAGCGTCTTTAATTTCGTGACTGACATTGTGTGGATTGAGTTCGGCACGGTTTTCAAAGGCCTGTTCAATAATGCTTTGTAAATTATTCATATCAGTTATAAGTTATTAGTTATCAAATACACAGAAGGACACAGAGGGACACAAAGGTACACAGAAGGACACAGAGGAACAAATACACAGAAGGACACAGAAGGAACACTTCAGCGGTGTGCCGATTGCTCTCTCTCTGTGTGTCTCCGCAATCATGGGGCTAAAGCCCCCATGCATCGATATCGAAACGAAGTAACGAGCTTCGCTACGATAAACCATAACTGGTTATAACTCTTAGAGTTTTGATATCGATGCCCTAGGCAGCAGCCCTTGGCTTTTGCTTAACTTAACGGCGGTGGTGTGTCTCCGTGTAACTGAAGAGAACTCTGTGTAACTGTCGGTTCGTTCAAATGCTCTAAGTTATTGATTTTAAATGAGCATTATTTTTGCATATGTAAATGATTGAATTTTAAAAACTTCCAAAAAAATGAACGAACCGTGGGTTATCAGTTACCAGTTATCAGTTTTGCATAATCAGTTTCACTGATCACTGAAAACTGTAATAACTGATAACAGATCACAGATCACTGTTCACTGAAAAGTACGCATCCGTTGCGCTGCTTCGACACACTCATCTAGCGGCGCAACCAAAGCTATCCGAAGACGATTTTGCCCCGGATTTACGCCATGAGCCGTGCGCGACAAAAAACGACCCGGTAAAACCGTGACATTTTGCTGCACAAATAACTCGCGGGCAAACTTATCATCGGCCATCGGTGTTTGAGGCCACAAATAAAAACCGGCGGGTGGACGAGTGACGGACATCACTGGCGCGATAATTTCCATCACAGCATCATATTTTTGTCGATACAACTCTCGATTGGCTTGCACATGGGTTTCATCTTCCCAAGCGGCAATGCTCGCGGCTTGCGCCGCTAACGACATGGCACAACCATGATAAGTGCGATACTGCAAAAACTGGCGCATAATGTCAGCATCGCCGGCCACAAATCCAGAGCGTAAGCCCGGCGCATTGGAGCGTTTGGAAAGGCTGTTAAATACGACGCATCGTTTAAAGTCCAACCTTCCGGCGGCCGCGCAAGCTTGTAATAGTCCCACCGGCGGCTGCGTTTCATCGGCATAGATTTCAGAATAACACTCGTCGGCGGCTATGATAAAATCATACTCGTCTGCACGCTCAATCAAACTTTGCAATGTGGGTATATCGAGCACCGTGCCACAGGGATTATTCGGTGAACAAATATACAACAATTGGCAACGCGCCCAAACCTCTTCGGGCACTTTGGCAAAATCGGGCTGAAAGTCAGTCTGTTCTAAACAATTGACAAACCAAGGTTGTGCCCCGGCCAACAAAGCCGCGCCTTCATAGATTTGATAAAAGGGATTGGGCATTAACACTAAGGGTTTTGAGGCCCCCCGGTCAATCACACACTGTGCAAAGGCAAACAACGCTTCACGAGTGCCATTGACGGGCAAAATATGCCTATTAGGATCAAGACTGTCAGCCGGCAATTTAAAACGGAAACTTAGCCAATTTGCTATACTATGACGCAAGGCATCGCCACCTTTGGTGATTGGATATTTGCCAAGCCCGTGTGCTAAAGCCGTACTCATCGCATTAACCACCAAGTCCGGCGTCGCATGTTGCGGTTCACCGAGGAAAAGATTGATCGCACTTTGGTGTGGGGGTGGCACACAGTCTTGTTTAAGTTTAACTAATTTTTCAAAGGGATAGGGTTGTAGTGAGTGAAGATCAGGATTCATAAGCTTATAAAACTTGTGTATGTAACTATTTATAGTATTCCAGATAAATATTTTGGCAGGACTCCAAATTTTAGTTTGGGAGAGCCAAGATAAATCTTGGACTCCTGACCAAAATATTTTTATAAAACCACAAAACTATTGATAACTATTGATATTGGCTGGAGATTATCTAAAAAAAGTTGACATTTTTTTTATTTTTAAAGTAACATAAGGGTGCTTGAGGTGGTTAGCCTTCCACGTCAAAAAAATGGACTCTCAAGCATTAATGTTACCCTAAGCTTTCATTAGGCGAGGGGATAAAGGGCTGATACTCCCTTATTCACATCAACTTGAACTATTTACATAAACTGTAACATGTCAATAGATGTCAATAGAATTGTTATCTAAACAAATATTTATCTGAAAAACTATATATAAGTAGGTAGAGGCTCTTGCAAATTTAGCAAAAGTTTTTCAGGAATTATTTATTTTGCCGTGTGAGCCAATAGCTTTTGCTATTGGCTAAAAATTTTTTCGTTAGAAAAACTTCTTAATGGAAAAGTACCCTAAAGGGTTCACTTATAGTAAACCATTCATTAACACATACTCAAAAATAATTCATTTGCCCCAGTGTTTTTCTTATTTAGAATCCTTACGATTTTTCATTAAGCGGCAAGTAGGGGAGTACAAAAAGACGGGTCAAACTTGAGACTGATATATCGATAAATTTGCGTTTCCCCAAGCAAATAAGGATTGTACAAAGCGGCTATCTCACAATTCTTTCATGGATCGAATAATGTGGTAAATTCACCCTATCGATGCAGTGCTATTGTTAACTTTTGTTAATCTAAATGAATCGGTACTATTGCTTAATAGCGCGTAGGGTGGACAAAGAGCGCGTCACCCGACGAATTTATTCTGAGGCTTTGAAAGATTTTGCAAGAGGCTCGGTAAAAAAAAGTTTTTTAACCGTTTGTAGTAGGAGCAATGCGACTACAAAATCCACCGATACGTCGCGTAAGCAACTACTACGAACAAATATTTTGGCAATATTGGCTACAAAAAATGTTAAAATATTTATGTGTACCTACTTAAATAAATAAGTGATGAACGAAATAAATGTGCGATTCAAACCGGTGTGGGTAAAAAACCCCTGAGGGTTTTTAGGATGGGCCTTGTGCCCATTTTTTATTGGTTTAAAAGGCGCAAAAGGTGTTGACGGCATTTTGAGAAAAGGAAACTTAAAACTTTTAACTGATAAGGGACTTCAAAAAAAAATAACACACCCCTTGCATTCCCTGTACTTCGGAGACTTAACCGTAACCGAACCGCGGTTTTATTCACATCGATAGAGGGGTAGGGGTGTGTTGTGGGTATATTATTTTTTTGGGAGGCCCTAACTAACGAAACTTTGTTTCGGACAAAAATTAACTCATTGAAATCTCATTAAATTTATTACAGACGTTTTTTACCCGTAAAAATATAACTCATAATTTATTTTTTTGAGTTATCAACAATATATGCAAGAGCAAGATAAGAAACCCTAGCTCGGCTCTCTAAAGATTTCTTTGGTGTTTTATTTTTACAACCTATTTTTGATCCCGATCAGAATTTAAAAATTTCCACAGGTGCGGTTAAACGCAAAAATGTTGCGCGTATCCACCTTGAGTTCACAAAAGTGGTGGGATCGCTTAGCGATACCCACCCTAGCGGATATAACCGCACATAAAATTTTTGCGCCGGTATTCCGCTTTTATTATAAAAATTTTTAATAAAATGAATTTGTTAGATAACGATTTACAACAATTGCTCGCCCCGGTTGTCACGGCGTTGGGCTATGAGTTAGTGGGTGTGGAACGTCTTATGCGAGGGGCACGTACCGAACGATTGCGCGTGTATATTGATAGTCCTAGCGGGATTAGTCTTTCTGACTGTGAACGAGTCAGTTATCAGGCGAGCGGAGTATTAGATGTCCAAGAGTCGATACCCGGACACTATACTTTGGAGGTTTCTTCCCCCGGTTTGGATCGGCCCTTGTTTACGCTAGACCATTTTAGACGCTTTGTAGGCTATAAAGTGAAGGTGCGCCTTACTGGGCCTCAAGATGGGCGATGCCATTTCACCGGGATGTTGCAACGAGTACAGGATCGTAACGTGATAGTGGTGGCAGATGGGGAGGAATATAGCCTGCCTTATGAAAAGATAAACAAGGCACATCTTGTGCCTGAGGAACCACACTTTTGATAAAAGACAATAATTGGTTTTAAGGGGTGGTGACTATGAATAAAGAAATTATCTTGGTCGTAGACGTGGTCTCTAACGAAAAAGGCGTGAGTAAGGAGGTTATTTTCAATGCCTTGGAATGTGCGATAGCGAGTGCCACCAAAAAACGTTACAACAATGAAATCGACGTGCGCGTCGAAATTGATCGGCGCACTGGTGATTACAGGGCATTTCGCCGCTGGCAAGTGGTCAAAGAAGGCAGCGTGGAACACCATACCCAGATCAGCCTGACAGAAGCGCTAGTAGAGAATCCCGACATTGGTGTTGAAGAATGGATTGAAAAACCGATAGAATCAGTGAGCTTTGACCGGATTGGCGCACAGACAGCCAAACAAGTGATAGTGCAAAAAATCCGTGAGGCCGAACGGGCACAAATCGTTGAAGCCTACAAGGATCGGCAAGGTGAGTTGGTCAGTGGAGTCGTCAAGCGCGTAGAACGCGGCAATGTCATCCTTGATTTGGGGAATAATGCGGAAGCGCTGATTGGGCGTGAGGAAATGATTCCCCGCGAGGCGGTACGTCCGGGTGATCGTCTGCGTGGCTATTTACAAAGTGTACGTCCTGAGCCACGGGGGCCACAATTATTCCTCTCGCGCACTGCACCGGAATTATTGATTAGGTTGTTTAATATGGAAGTCCCTGAAATTGGAGAACATTTTCTTCAAATCGAGGGGGCGGCCCGTGATCCGGGGTTACGTGCTAAAATTGCCGTGAAACCTAAAGACCCCCGTATTGATCCTATCGGCGCGTGTGTGGGAATGCGTGGTTCACGAGTGCAAGCTATCTCAAACGAACTGGCTGGTGAACGGGTCGATATTATCGTGTGGGATGAGAATCCCGCACAGTTCGTTATGAATGCCATGGCACCGGCGGAAGTGGTGTCTCTAATTGTCGATGAAGAGACTCACAGCATGGACGTTGCGGTGCGCGAAGATCAACTGTCTATCGCCATAGGGCGCAATGGGCAAAATGTGCGCCTTGCTGGTCAGTTGACCGGTTGGACTTTAAATGTTATGACCGAATCGCAGGCGGAGGAAAAACATGAGCAAGAAGCACTGGCGGTGCTAGAATTGCTCATGGAGGAATTGGAGGTTGATGAGGATATAGCCAGCATTTTAGTGCAAGAAGGATTTTCCACTCTTGAAGAAGTGGCTTATGTACCGCTCAATGAAATGCTTGAGATTAAGGAATTTGATGAAGAGCTTGTCAAGGAATTGCGTACCCGTGCCAAGGATGCACTGCTGACACGCGAGATTGCTAGTGAAGAAAAATTAGACGAAGCAAAGCCGGCCGAAGATTTGCGTACCGTGGCGGGTATGAATGATAAATGGGCGCAAGCACTTGCCAGTCGTGGGATTGTTAGTCTCGATGATCTGGCTGAGCAATCGGTTTCGGATTTGATGACTCTTGAAGGGATGGATGAAGTGCATGCCGGTCAACTCATTATGACCGCACGTGAGTCTTGGTTTCTGTAATCAGTTCGAGGCGAAATTTTCTTGTCAAAATTTCGCCTCTAAATCAGTTATCAGTTATCAGTGAAGAGTTGTTCACAGTGACTATTTTGTTATCAGTGAACAATAGAAGGTTATAGATTTTCGGATAATTATTTAGTCCCCTTTAGGGGACGAAAGCTTTCAGACAAACGCGGTAACGAGCGGAGCGAGATAACTGTCGGAAGCTGTTGGTTGCCAAAGAAATTATTTTTCTGAAAATCTATGTCAGTGAGCCGTGAGTAATTCTACTGGGTCAGATTTTATGTAACTCATTGTATTTAATAAGAACTGCCAAAATAGGCCCTCTATATATACTGCACACAAGTTGCGCTTTTTTGAGTACCGTCACACACCCTAGGCATCCCCTGACGTAAGGGGACTTAACTCCCCGGATCGAAGGGGTAGGGGGGTGTGTCAAACTGATCTCGCTTCGCTCGGAACGTAGTTTCGTTCTTCGTTACGCGAGATCAAAGCTCAAATTGTGATCGAGGCAAAAGTTTTTTTCCGCAAAAACGGATTCCGAGATCGGTGCTAAGTATAAATCAATTGCTTAGGTATAATGTGACAAAGTAGAAGTCATGAAAACGGGTAATTGATAACTGAAAACTGAAAACTCTGAAAACGCCGCGTTCTGCAAAACGACGATATCCCAGAATCTAGGGAGAGGGGGTCATAACGAGTTTGGCAGCGGCCTCAACTGATAACTGATAACTGATACTGATAACTGATAACTGATAACTGATAACTGATAACTGATAACTGATAACTGAATAATGGCTGAAGTGACCGTAAGACAATTTGCCGATGTGGTGAGGATTCCTATTGAACGTTTATTGGCGCAATTAGGCGATGCTGGGCTGTCTGCCAAAGGTGCCGATGACAACATTAATGATAAGGAAAAATTACAGTTGTTGACTCATCTGCGCCATCTTCATGGCAAAGAGACTGAAAAAACGACAACGGCGATACCCAAAAAAATTACTCTCAAGCGTAAAACCAAAAGTGAAATCAGGGTGCCTAATGCGGCTGGGCGTGCTAAAACGGTGCCGGTTGAAGTGAGAAAAAAACGCACCTACATCAAGCGCGGTATCGTCGAGAGCCAAGGCTTAAGTAAGGAGGGTGAACGCCTCGATCACCCAGAACGAAAAGTCGAAGAAGAAATCCATCGTCAGCAACAGGCACCGGTCGCCGCGATACCCAAAAAAGGGGAGGTCGCGGTGCAGAAAGCGGCGGCCCAACCGAAACGCCGCACAACGATGGGTGCCCAGAAAGAAAACAAAGAACACTCTTCGTCTGTCCAACCTATTGATTCAAGAAATAAAATCAATGCTGACACCCCGTCTAGCAAAGGTGGCGGGCCAGTCAAAGAGAAAAAGCGCCAACCGACTTCGGCAGTGAAAGCAGACACGTTGGGAGCACCCGTCGATTCCAAGCCCCAACCCGCTCAACGGCCGACAATCAAGTCAAATACGGCCGTGATACAAATCAAAACCAAAAAGCGCCAACCCACTGCGGCTGCGGCCAAGTCGGACACGACGAGTACGGTAAAAGTCAGAGCTAAAAAGCGCCAACCCCCTAAAACGGGAGCGAAACCCCCAAAGAGTCACACAGCACCGCGTCAAGCGACGGGGGCTGCAGCGGTCAAATCGGACACTCAACAAAAAGTCGAGACATCCTCTGCGAAACGTAAAAGCGAGGTGGCTAAACCGGCTCTCGATAAAAAACGCCAATGGGCCACGTCAACAAGCGTTGATGGTTCGCCGAGGACGTTTCAGGCTCACAATGCGGCGAATGCGGACAAACAGCGTAAAAAACCGACTAAACGCAAGGGAAAGAGTCAAACTGGCAAAGACAGCAAATCCGCTTCTCACGAACGGGATTACGATTCCAAGTTGGCCAAGCATGAGCGGCCGGAAGCGGATTCCAAAAAAGCTAAGAAAAGGAACAAGCAAAAGGCCGCTAAACCTCCAGAAAAACCGCAGCACGGTGCTTTTACCAAGCCAACCGCACCGATAGTGCGCGAAGTGACCCTGCCAGAAACCCTTACGGTTGCTGAACTGGCGCAGAAAATGTCAGTCAAAGCGGCTTTGGTCATCAAGACCATGATGAAGATGGGTTCAATGGTAACAATCAATCAGGTGATTGATCAGGAAACGGCCGCCATTGTCGTCGATGAAATGGGGCACATTCCTAAATTATTGAAAGAAAATGAAATTGAAGAAAGCTTAATCAAAACCGGTGAGCAAGCGGGTGTTCGGGTTGCCCGCGCCCCGGTGGTCACCATTATGGGACATGTTGATCATGGTAAAACGTCTTTACTTGACTATATTCGTGTGACAAAAGTGGCGGCTGGCGAAGCGGGTGGGATTACTCAGCATATTGGTGCCTACCATGTGGATACGCCCAAAGGTACTATCAGCTTTTTGGATACACCCGGACATGCGGCATTTACCGCGATGCGGGCCCGAGGCGCAAAAGTGACCGATATTGTGGTTTTGGTTGTGGCGGCTGATGATGGCGTGATGCCACAAACTATCGAAGCCATTCAACATGCCAAGGCGGCTTCGGTGCCGATAGTCGTTGCTATCAATAAAATTGATAAACATGGGGCCGATCCAGAACGGGTTAAACAGGAATTGGTTGCCCAAGAAGTTGTCCCAGAAGAATGGGGCGGCGATACCATGTTTGTGCAGGTTTCTGCGAAAACAGGGGAAGGTATTGACGAGCTGCTGGATTCCATTTTATTGCAGGCAGAAGTGCTGGAATTGACCACGGTTGCAGAAGGCTTAGCCACGGGCGTGATTATTGAATCACGCTTGGATAAAGGACGCGGCGCGGTGGCAACTTTGCTGGTCCAAAGTGGCACCTTACATAAGGGCAATGTCCTGTTGGCAGGCAAAGAATATGGTCGTGTGCGGGCCATGCTAGATGAAAATGGCAAGCCAATAGAAAAGGCTGGGCCTTCAATTCCGATTGAAGTGTTAGGATTGTCTAGCGTTCCCAGTGCCGGTGATGAAGCGGTCGCGGTGCCCGATGAACGCAAGGCGCGGGAAATCGCATTATTTAGGCAAGGAAAATACCGTCAAGTCAAACTGGCGCATCAGCAAGCCGCGAAACTGGAAAATATGTTTTCGCAGATGCAAGCTGGCCAAGTCAACACCCTTAAGATTGTGCTGAAAGCTGATGTCAATGGTTCGGCAGAAGCGTTGAATGATGCCTTGCTCAAGCTTTCTAACGATGAAGTTAAGGTAAAGATTGTTGCCAGTGGAGTCGGTGGCATTAATGAATCGGATGTGAATTTGGCGGTGGCTTCCGGTGCGATTCTGATAGGCTTTAATGTGCGAGCGGATGCCGGTGCTAAACGCTTGATTAACGACGAAGAGGTGGACTTACACTATTATAGTGTCATTTATGAGGCGATAGACGAGGTTAAACAAGCCCTCAGTGGCATGCTCGCGCCAGAAATCAAGGAAGAAATCATTGGTTTAGCAGAAGTACGCCAAGTTTTCCGTTCCCCCAAATTTGGTGCTGTTGCTGGCTGTCTCGTTGTAGATGGCATCGTTAAACGCAATAATCCTATCCGCGTGTTGCGCGATAATGTTGTTATTTTTGAAGGGGAACTGGAATCGCTGCGCCGCTTCAAGGAAGACGTTTTGGAAGTTAAAGCGGGTACGGAATGCGGTATTGGCGTCAAAAACTACAATGATGTCAAAACAGGTGATCAGATTGAGATTTATGAAAAAACAACAGTGGCTCGCACACTTTGAAATTGGTAATTGGTAATTGGTTTCGCGGCAAAGAAAAACTTTTGCCGCGAATTGGTAATTGTATTCCATTCGATGCCAAACAATTTTTTATTTTTTTGAGCCACAAACGGCAAATTTTTTTATAAAAAAACTTTTGCTGAGGAAGCCATTACCCATTACCCATTATGAAAGAATTCAGTCGTACCCAACGTGTAGGTGTGCAAATCCAGCGCGAATTGGCCGACATCATCCGCCGAGAAATCAGTGACCCAGGTTTGGGAATGCTCACCGTTTCCTCAGTAGATGTCTCGCCAGATTTAAAATATGCGCGTGTTTATGTGACAGCTCTTGGCGGTAGCTTGAGTATTGAACAAACGATTGCCAAGCTAGACGCGGTCGCTGGGCGGTTGCGGCATCATTTGTCCCAACGCTTAACCACGCGCACCACACCACGCTTGCAGTTTGTGCATGATAGTTCTATTGAATATGGTAGTCGCTTGTCGGCATTAATCGACTCAGTAGCACCGGTGAAAGAATGTGAAAAGTGAGCGTTATTGCTTTTAGACTTAAGATGGTCACAAATTTTACTAAAAACATACACAATCCCTCTATCGAAGTGAGTAACTGCCTTAACTGTTTGAATTATGGGGTGCGTTAAAAGTTTAAGTTATGACCATGCGAGGTATAATTCACGCTTATCGCATCAAGGTAAAGGCGCTACGGGGCTTTAATTTCTACTGCGAACGGGCGTGGTTAATAAGTTTTCCCCGAAAAAGTCCAAATGATTTCCGTTTGCAGCATAACTCCATACAAGATGCGAATTAAGGGTGGAATTGATTTAGGTAAAATCAGTGAGTTATAAAACACTCTGATAAGAGAGTGATTTGGTAAACTGAATTTAATTTTTCATTTCTAGGCAAAAGTTGTCTTTTGCGTTCAATTAATTTGACATTTGACATTTGACATTTGACATTTGACATTTGACATGGCTAAACGACGAACCGGTCGCGATGTACATGGTATCTTGCTGTTCAACAAGCCCGTTGGCATCAGTTCCAATGCGGCTTTACAGCGCGTCAAACGCTTGTTTCAAGCACGCAAGGCGGGGCATACCGGCAGTTTAGATAACCTTGCCAGCGGCTTGTTGCCCATCTGTTTAGGCGAAGCGACTAAGCTATCGGGTTTTTTATTGGAAGCCGATAAGCATTATCGAGCCACTTTTACCCTTGGTGTTACCACAACCACCGGGGATGCGATCGGCGAAATCTTGCAAACTCGCCCGATAGATAACATTGACAGAAAACGGATTGATGAGGTTATTCAATCGTTTATAGGCCCTCTTCAACAAGTACCCCCGATGCACTCAGCCATTAAACACCAAGGACAGGCCCTCTATAAATTAGCCCGTCAAGGCAAAGTTGTGGAACGCCAAGCTCGCCCCGTTATGATTTATGCCCTCACCGTGCAAAGCTTTGTTGAAAACGGTCTTTCTGTAGAAGTAGATTGTTCCAAGGGCACTTATATCCGTACTTTAGCAGAAGACATTGGCGAGGCACTGGGATGTGGCGCACACGTCAGCGCCTTGCATCGTTTTGGGGTGGGGGATTATCGGGACATGCTTGATTTTGAGACACTGGAACAGCATGCCGAGCAGGGTTTGGAAGCTTTAGATAACTTGCTAGCGCCCATGCACACGGTGCTATCGCACTGGCCTTACGTCAAATTGACGGCTGAACTGACTTACTATGTGCAACAAGGGCAAGCGGTACAAGTACCAAGGGCACCCACGAGCGGCCGGGTCAAATTGTTTGCAGACGATGATCGCTTTTTAGGAATTGGTCAAGTTTTAGACGATGGTCGTATCGCCCCTCGGCGGCTAGTTAATTTATAATGGGTAATGGGTAATGGGTAATGGGTAATGAAGAATGAAAAATTAAATGGACAATGGACTTTATCGGTAATAAGCCTTCTATTTACCTAAGTGTTTTTTTTAGATTATTATACTTGTCCTTTAATAATCATTTTTTGAACTGTGATTTATGTGATTTATGTGAAAAATGTGTTAACTAACGCTGATTAATGAGAGCTAGGTAGTTACACTGGCTTTAATAATACGCACCAAAGGGGCTAGGTTTTAAAGCCCCCTTTGGTACGAGATTAATATAGCCAAGGGCAACGCCCTTGGAACTTTCATAAAAATCACCAAAATCACCAAAATCACCCTTAAAATTATTAAGGGACAAGTCTATTATTTTAAATAAGCGTTGTAGTCTATAAGTAGTTGTTTTAATTCGATTAAAAATATCGATAGTTTTCGATAATGTCTAATAAATTCAAGCAGAGCGTCGCATTACCAATTCGCGGCAAAAGTTTTTATTGAATTGTGTTGCTGCGAAACCAATTCTGGTAGATTTTTTTTTAAACTTCTACCAGAAACCAATTACCCAATTGAAAAATGAACAATAGCTTACCAAATACGTCTGTTTTGATAGGGTTTCTAAGTCACTGATTTTATGAACTCAATTCAACCCGACCTTCGTATTACCAATTTGCGGCAAAAGTTTTTTATTTTTTAGCCTAAAAAAGGGTTTTGCCGCGAAACCAATGACCAATTACCAAACTGTTAGGATGACTCGCTTAATCCACTTTTATCTCTCTGTCAGGAGCATTACATGTTAAGCACCGAAACCAAGGCTCAACTGATTAAAGAACATCAAATTTCCCCCAACGATACCGGTTCAACAGAAGTGCAAGTAGCTCTGTTGACTCGCAACATCGCCAGTCTTTCTGGACATTTTAAAGTTCATAAAAAAGACCATCATTCCCGTCGCGGCTTGATTAGAATGGTTAACCAACGACGAAAGTTGCTTGCTTACATCAAAAGAGAAGATGTGGGTCGGTATCAAAATTTGATTGCCAAATTAGGGCTACGCCATTAATCAGTTGTTCCGTTATCAGTGATCATTTTCACTGATCAGTGAGAAGTGATCGTTCTAAAAACTGATAACTCTGATAACTGATAACTGATAACTGATAAACTGATCACTGAACACTGATAAACTGATCACTGATCACTGATAACTGATAACTGATAACTGATAACTGAATATGAGCTCTCATAAAAAGACATTTCAATACGGCCAACATAGCGTCACCCTTGAAACGGGTGAAATCGCCCGTCAAGCCGACGGCGCGGTAATGGTTAGCATGGGAGATACGGTGGTTTTAGTCACCGTCGTAGGCGCTAAGGAAGCCAATCCAGAAAAAGACTTTTTTCCACTCACGGTAGACTATCAGGAGCGCACTTATGCGGCGGGCCGAATACCAGGGAGCTATTTCAAACGCGAAGGCCGCCCCAGCGAAAAAGAAACACTGACGTCGCGGCTTATCGACCGTCCACTGCGCCCACTCTTTCCCAACGGTTTTAATCATGAAGTGCAAGTCATTGCCACCGTCATGTCTTTGGATCCTGAAATCGATCCCGATATCCCCGCTTTGATTGGGGCTTCTGCCGCCCTCGCTATTTCTGGCATTCCCTTTAATGGCCCCTTGGGGGCCCCACCTTGAGCCAACTCGATGACTCCGCTTTAGATCTCGTCGTTGCCGGCACAAAAACCGCTGTATTGATGGTTGAATCCGAAGCCAAGGAACTCAGCGAAGATACTATGCTAGGCGCGGTATTGTTTGGGCATCAACAAATGCCGGTTATTATTGATGCTGTCCGTGAATTAGCCACATCTGTCGCAAAACCTGTTTGGGATTGGCAACCAAAACCAGTAGACGAAAAACTGACTCAGCAAGTCGCAGAAAAGGCCGAACAACGTTTACAGGAAGCTTATAAGATTCAGGACAAACTTGTCCGCCGTGACAGTGTGGAAGGGATTCGTCAAGAAATTGCCACACTTTTGTCCAGCCTAGAAGCGGAAGAATGGACTTCCAATAAAGTCATTAAAGTCATAGAAAAACTTGAAAAAGAGATTGTGCGGGGAGACATTATTGCTGGCAAACTCCGCATTGATGGACGCGATACTAAAACGGTACGTCCTATCACTATTCGTACTAGCGTCTTGCCGCGCACCCATGGTTCGGCCTTATTTACACGCGGAGAAACCCAAGCTTTGGTTGTTACCACGTTGGGTACGGAGCGTGATGCCCAAATCGTTGATGCGCTGGAAGGGGAATACAAAGACGGATTTATACTGCATTACAACTTCCCACCCTACTGTGTTGGTGAAATTGGGCGAATAGGCTCACCTAAACGCCGTGAAGTGGGGCACGGACGCTTGGCACGGCGCGGCGTACAGGCGGTGATGCCTTCGCTCGAGGAGTTTCCTTACTCCGTGCGCTTAGTGTCAGAAATTACCGAATCCAACGGCTCTAGTTCAATGGCGAGCGTCTGCGGTTCCAGTCTTGCCTTGATGGATGCGGCCGTTCCGATTAAAGCCCCCGTCGCCGGGATTGCCATGGGGCTTATCAAAGAAGGAGAGCAATTTGTCGTCCTTTCTGACATCATGGGCGATGAAGACCATCTTGGCGATATGGACTTTAAAGTGGCGGGCACCACCGAAGGTGTGACGGCATTGCAAATGGACATCAAGATTGATGGCATTACCCGTGAAATCATGGAAACTGCCCTGGCGCAAGCTAAAGAAGGCCGTCTACATATTTTAAGTGTGATGCATAAAGCGTTGGCTAAGCCACGCCAAGAAATGTCAAAACATGCGCCGCGCATCATCACTTTCCAAATTAAACCCGACAAAATCCGCGAAGTCATTGGCAAAGGAGGAGCCACCATTCGCGCTATTACCGAAGAAACGGGAGCCAATGTGGACATCAACGACGAGGGACAGGTAAAAATTGCTTCCGTCGATTTGATGGCTGCACAAGAAGCGCGTCGTCGGATTGAAATGATTACCTCCGACATTGAAGTCGGGCTAGTCTATGAAGGTAAAGTGGTCAAATTAATGGACTTCGGTGCCTTTGTGACGATGCCTTCGGGTAAAGATGGCTTGGTTCACATATCACAAATTTGCCATGAACGAGTTGAAAAAGTCAGTGATAAATTGAAAGAAGGCGAAACGGTACAAGTTAAAGTGCTTGAAATAGATAAACAAGGGCGGATTCGTTTAAGCATGAAAGCGGTTAACGAATAAAACTTGAGAATTAAACGCTTTTGTAATGATGAAAGAAAGGGACGAAAAAGTCCCTTTTTTTAGCTTTACAAAGAGGAGTGCTTAGCGATCCTTGCACGATAAAAGATGTGGAAAACCAATCTAAAGAAAAAGCGATCATTGGTTGTTTGCTTGGCACCGCTATCGGCGATGCGCTGGGGTTAAGCTATGAAGGTTTATCGAAACAACGCTTGATTAAACTCTATCCCGCCCTTAACCAATACCATTTCATTTTCGGCAAAGGTATGGTGTCTGACGATACCGAACATACTTGTCTGCTGGCACAATCTCTTATCGCTTCTCTAGGCGATGTTGAAATCTTCAAAAAAAGTTTTGCTTGGAAATTGCGTTTTTGGCTACTTGGATTACCCGCTGGCGTTGGATTTGCCACTTTGAGGGCCATTTTAAAATTAGGGTTAGGCTTTTCGCCCGACAAAAGTGGCGTATTTTCGGCCGGTAATGGCCCCACGATGAGAAGTGCTATTATTGGCGTATGTTACGGGCATGATGTTGAAAAATTATGTCAATTAGTTAAGGCGGCAACGCATATCACTCATACTGATCCAAAAGCAGAATTCTGTGCCTTAGCGGTGGCACTGGCGGCTTATCTTTCCAGTCTCAATAAACTTGTCTCTCCTCAAGAATATCTTGAAAAACTTCAAGAATGGCAAATGGCGAAACTTCGTTCGCGTCAGGTTTATGGCGAACAGCGAATAGCGAAACTTCGTTCGCGTCAGGTTTATGGCGAATGGCAAACTGCTGAAGAATTGATAGCCCTTATCAAAAAAACCATTGAGAGTGTTTGGAAAGGAGAATCAACCGCTGTTTTTGCTGAAACATTGGGATTGAAAAACGGTGTCAGCGGCTATGTTTATCATACTGTGCCGGTGGTTATTCATGTTTGGTTAAGAAATCAAGATGATTATCAATCGGCGATTCTTGACATTATACGCTGTGGCGGTGATACCGATACAACGGCGGCTATTGTGGGCGGCATTATCGGTGCAAGGGTAGGTAAACAAGGCATTCCCAAGCAATGGCTTGACAACTTATGGGAATTTCCACGGCATATCAAATGGATGGAAAAATTAGGCATGCGGTTAAATCAAGTCTGTTGTTTTGGTTTTAAACAAAAGGCCTTGCCCATTTCTATCATCGGAGTTTTGTTACGCAATTTTATTTTTATGATTATTGTCTTGTGGCATGGATTTCGGAGATTATTGCCGCCCTATTAATAGAGTTTGAGCTAAGGGATAGCCAAAAAATAAATTGTCCCGTTAACATTTTTAATTGTCTGAATCAGAATTGACAGAATTTTAGAATTAACAGAATGACACTTTTTAACCTCAACATAATTCCGTTCATTCTGAAACGTAGTAACGAGCTTCGCTAATCAAATTCTGATTCAGACATTATTGGGATGATTATTTTTTTGGAATTCTCTTGTTATCTGAATCAAAATTAACAGAAACTTCGTTACCGAGCTTTGCGAATGACATTTTTTGACTTCAACATAATTCCGATAGACTTTGCACCGCTATAAGTTTATTTAGAAATCAGATTTCTTCAAGAAATCGGTTTTCTACTTAGCACTGTCACAAACTTCGTTCTGTGCGATATCACTTATAACGGTGTGCAGTATCTTTAAGCCAAACCCTCCCATTCGTTTATTTCCTAATTCGTTGTACTCTGATTTCAAGAAAAATGAATCAAAAAACACTCACAACTTGGATAATGGCAACTCGCCCACAATTTTTCACCGTTATTATTTTGCCGATTTTATTGGGCACTGCTATCGCGTGGCACTTGCAGGGTGTCTTTTTGCCGCTGTATTTTGGTTTATCGCTGGTGGCTGGTATCTTCACTCATGCTGGCATCAATGTTCTCAACGATTATTTTGATCACCTTAATGGAGCTGATGACTTTAATCAAACACCACTCAGCCCGTTTGCCGGCGGCAGCCGTATGATTCAAAAAGGCATTTTAACGGCCGCTGAAACTTACCGTTATGGACTGTTATTGCTTTCAATAGCGGTGGGTATCGGCCTATTTTTAGTTTGGGCGCGGGGCTTGCCGCTGTTATGGATAGGATTGATAGGCGTATTGTGCGGTTATTTTTACTCCGCGCCACCGTTTTCATTTCACAGTCGCGGCTTGGGCGAAATGTTAGTTGGTTTGAATTTTGGCGTGTTGGCAGTCTTGGGGGCTTTTTATGTACAAACGCAAACTTTGAGTTTAACGGCAGTGATAGCGGCGTTACCGCTTGCCTGTTTAGTTGCTGCAATTTTATATATTAATGAATTTCCAGATTATGCTGCGGATTTTAAGGTGGGTAAAAACACTTTAGTGGTACGCTTGGGGCAAGTCTCGGCTCGCCATATTTATGTGTTGTTGATAGGGCTGAGTTTTATCTCGGTTGTTTTGGGTGTGATGTACAAGAGTTTACCCTTGTTGAGTCTTGTCAGTTTATTGGCGTTGCCGCTGGGCTTTTTTGCCGTAAAAACGCTGTATGCCTTTTACGAAAAACCTACCGCCTTAATTCCGGCTATTAAAAACACGATTATGCTGCATACGTTGGTGAGCGTGTTGTTGATTTTGGCGTTTGTAATTTAAGCAAGCTCCGAAGCCCATTAAATAAACGGATAAAACCCAATAAAACTATCCATTTATTTCGCCAATTCGTTGTAACGAAGTAACGAGCGAAGCGAGATAACGAAGGTACCCAAACAACGATATTTTCACCACTCTAGTAGTCTGTCAACATTGTTTTGACGGGTAAAATACCTCTTAAATCCGTCCAAACTTGAGTTTTGCAGTGCCAAAGAGTGTTTGGCACTGCCAAGTTAAAACGGCTCTACGACTAAAACCCGTCAATTGAACATTGACAAAGTACTAGTACAGCTAATATTGCTCCTAAACGAATTAGGTTAAACTTGGGCTCAGGTTGCCAAACTAAAGTTTGGGCTCCTGCCGCCAAACTAAAGTTTGGACTCCGCCAAACTAAAGTTTGGACTCCTGCCGCTAAACTAAAGTTTGGACTTCTGCTGCTGCCAAACTAAAGTTTGGACGGATAAGTTTATATTAATCAATTGGTTGAAAATAATTAGTTGATTAAAAAATATTTTTTGACAAGTAAACCCTTAACATTAATACGTTAATAACCCTCTAATTGTGGGCCTGCGAGTGGAAAGCTAAGTTTTGCTTTTTTGTGTTGTTTTTAACTTATTTAGTTAAAATTAATTATAACTAACTATTTTATAGCATTAATAATTCTATAAGTCACTGATATTTAAACTAGAACTCACGTTATTAACCATTGTCTTTTTATGATAAAAGATAAAACAAAATGTTTAGCAACCTCAGCTTAGAAAACATGGCAGCTTTCCAAAAATTGGAATGGCAATCGCATGAACGGCTCAACCTTATCATTGGCGAAAATGACACCGGTAAAACACAATTGTTAAAACTGCTTTACTGTGTTGCCAAAAGTATTGAAGAATCCAAAAAACGCCAAAATAGTGATCCTTCAGTTTCATGGCAAAACGTTCTCGCAGAAAAATTACGCTGGACTTTTCAACCGCCGGCTTTGAAACTCGGTAAACTGGTTCGCAAAGGTGAATCTCAACTCACCGTCACCACCCAATTGGCAGCAGAGGAGGCGAGCACTCTGAGTTTTACCTTTGGTGACAAAACGACTCGAAAAATCCTGAAATTCACGCCCTCTTTATTATCCAATTTTTCCCCCCTCAATGCCCTGTTTCTACCCCCAAAATAAATTCTGACTGTCATAGAAGCTATTGATGCCACACGCTCTCAATTACAAATCATTGGTTTTGATGATACTTACATTGATTTGATTAAAGCACTACGTTTGCCGATAAGCAGAGGTAAGCTGCCTTTACAGTTACAAAAAGCGGTGGAATTACTGGATACACAGATGGGGAAAGGGCAAATTGAGGTAGAAAAAAATGAATTTATTTTTAAACGCGGGCATGAAAAATCTGCTATGTCCCAAACGGCGGAAGGCCTCAAGAAAATTGGTTTGTTGGAGAGACTGATTTGTAATCGTATGCTAAATACTAATTCTATTCTATTTATTGATGAGCCAGAAGTGAATTTACACCCAAGGGCAATCGTCACGTTAGTGGATACACTGTTCCAAATGGCTAAAGCGGGAATTCAAATTTATCTCGCTACCCATAGCTATTTTGTTCTAAGACGCTTTGAATGGCTGGCTCGAAAACATCAGGAGTCTATTCCATTATGCGCTATAAGCCGCAGTCCAAAAAACGGGGTTTCCGCCAAGTTTCATAATCTACGGGATGGGATGCCCTCCAATCCGATTATAGAGGTTTCTATTGAACTGTATGAACAAAATGTGCTATTGGATTTTGAAGAATAATGACTTAATATGAACTACAAGGATTGTATATAATAAGGGATTTTAGTTTAGAGTATAAAATCACGTTAGTTCACTTTTTCTTCAATGAAGTTCCAAGGGCGTTGCCCTTAGCTTTAATAATACTTACCGAAGGGGCTAATGCTCGATGTTCATGTTTTTAGTCTGACAATAATAACTACAAGGATTGTATATAATAAGGGATTTTAGTTTAGAGCATCAAATCACGTTAGTTCACTTTTTCTTCAATGAAGTTCCAGGGGCGTTGCCCCTGGCTTTAATAATACTTACCGAAGGGGCTAATGTTATCGAATTTGTTCATTGCGATAAATTAGCGAAAAAATTCAGTTTTATAACAATTCTTGGGCGTTTGAGTTTAGAAAAACTTGTTCATCGAGTAATAGAAGTTAACAAGTTAGCCCTTTTGGACGAGATTAATATAGCCAGTGTAATTACCTGGCTTGGCGCTGAATATCTATAAAAAGGAAGGACATTTTCTCTATACCGAAACCGCCTTCTGTGTTTCTGGAATTAGCAGCACTGATCTTCGGTTCGTTCCCAATGAACGAAACAACTTTCCGGATGGAAACTATAACTAGGAAATCTGTTATGTCAAAAAAAATACCCGCAATTATAGGCGCTTCAGCCGCTCTCAAAGGAGGAGCAGTTATATTTTTGATTGCCCACACCCTTGGCGGTGCAGTGGCAGGGGGTACTGCAGTCGGTGTAGGTACCTTTTATTTGGTGAATAAATTTATCGTTTCACGAAAAAAGAATAGCGAGTCAAATCCTAATCCTAACGTGACATGAATGTAGAGTACAATGAAACTTCGTTAAGAACGCCTATCTCAGAAATAAACGAATTAAGGACAACAATTAGCTCCCAATCAATCTGTTCATTTCGTAAATCCGTTGTAGTGATTGATGTGATTTATCTGATTGATATATGACAACGCTCCGTTCCAAAAATAATAATTAATAACCACGCTTCTAATTCATTGAAGGCTTCAATTAAATGGACGCGCCCTTCAAATTCTTTTAATTTAAGAGAAATGTCTGTTCGTAGTAGGTGATTTATCACCTATTTTTGTTGATTGCGTGAGGCGATAAATCGCCTACTACAAACGGTATGATAATCTTAAGGCCTAGCGTTTCCAAATTGGTCAGCAGCCCGATCACCTTACTTGAAAGGTTAAGCGATGTCATACCATTCTTGGCGGCTTGTTCAATCACTTGGAGCCATTTTTCGTTTGTTTTGTTTTCAAAGCCCGTTTAATGAAGTCAGTTTTAAACTAGATTATAACAATTAAGAAGGATTTCATGGCTGTCGTTTGTAAGATTGGGTGCCCAAAAACCGCTGATGTTTGGTAACATTCTACGGTTTATCCCAAGTCTTTTTCTGGAATACTATATATTTAATCCGCCGAATATCGTTGCCATACATTTGATTGACGCTCAGCAAAGAAATGGCTTGCAACAAAGAAGACTTGCCACTCGCGTTTTTCCCCATCAGCACCGTCACTGGGCGAATTTATAGCGCTTGGAAATGTTTAATCGCTTTAAAGTTTTGTAAGCCAAAGTGAGTGATCATAATGTTTGTAGTAGGCGCTTTAGCGCCTAAGTTTGTAGTAGGCGCTTTAGCGCCTAAGTTTGTAGTAGGCGCTTTAGCGACTTAATCTTTATGTGAGTTGTGGCTATACTGGGCACCGTTATAAACTGAGTTTTTTGTCATTTCTTCCAGTTGATGGCCCACAAATCAGGATTATTGGCACAAAAATTATAAGGGTTTAATTAAAAAAAATGTCTTGTTAATCAAACCATTGTACTGAAAATTTCGTTATAATGACTCAATTATCAAGTTAAAAACAAAACCCATAAGTTGTACTGACTTCTTCCAGTTGATGGCCCACAAATCAGGGTTATTGACTCACAAATGCTAAGGGTTTAATTTTAAAAAATGTATTGTTTAATAAAGTCATTGTACTAAAATGATTGATTAATCTATATATTATATAACTCGATAATCAAGTTTTTTATGGTTAACCCAAAATGCTTGGGGATAAATCCCCAAGCTAAAAGCTCAAGTCTGCTAAAGCAGACTGGGTGGACACCGAGCGTAGAGAATTGCTTGGGGATAAATCCCCAAGCTAAAAGCTCAAGTCTGCTAAAGCAGACTAATCTATCAATCAGTTAAAAAAAAACCCATAAGTTGTACTGACTTCTTCCAGTTGATGGCCCACAAATCTTCGGTTTTAACCCACAAATTAAAAAATGTCGTTTTTATCAAGCTTGGGGATAAATCCCCAAGCTAAAAGCTCAAGTCTGCTAAAGCAGACTAATCTATCAATCAGTTAAAAACAAAACCCATAAGTACTAAAATGATTGATTAATATATATTATATAACTTGATGATCACGTTTTTTCGTGCGCCCAAACGCCCAAGGATTGTTATAAAAAAGGATTTCTTCGCTAATTTCTCGCAATGACAAAATTCGATAACATTTTAGCTTTCCTGCATGAAATCAACTCGAAATAAGAAAGCTATTCAATCAGCAAATGCTTAATTGAACAACAAGTTGACTGACGTGATTTTATGCCCATTTCTAAAATCCCTTATTATATACAATCCTTGTAGTTATTCCCCTAAGCCAAAAGAGAAATCCGATTTCTTCAAGAAATCGGAGTTTTTCGACCATGTCATGGCACAAAACGTCGAATATTTCCATAAACGCGATAAAATCCGCCACTAGAGGCTTCTCTAATTTCATCAACCACAAACAGAGCGTCTTCTTCGCGTAGATTACGGGGAAATTGGACATTCCAATCATGATGATAGGCTTCTGAAACGACCAGTTTTAGTTGTCCATTTTCTTGAACACATTTAACCACATCAGATATCACACGTATCCGTAATTTGCCTTTAACACGGACACATTTTACAATGACTCCTTCACTGGGATCAGAGGTTGTTTCTAACTCGTTGGACTGAGAAACGGCAATGGGCTTCGGTGCTTTAAAGCATCAATACAAGCCAAAGAGCCATCTGTGGTGACAATATAAACTCGTTCGTTGAGATATTGCATGGAAAAAGCCGAACCACAGCCGGTGCCTAATTTCCATAATCTTTCTCCCGCTTTATTAAAGCAATACACGGAGGAATAATTATCACCGGCAAACACATATTCACCTTCCTTAGCGGCGGCACAGGAATACACAGCAGCATCACACTGATAGATTTGTTCAACTTTACCCGTTTTTTTGTTCAGCCCATAAACTTTGTTCGTCCCAGTGCCGGCATAAACGGTTGAGGTTTCTTGCCAACCAAAAAGAACTTGCTTGGCGGCCTTCACATGCCAAAGGATATTGCCATGTTTTGAATTGGAATAAGCCGTCACGCCGCCATGATGACCGTGATAAACTCTTTCATCATCGCAACGTACCATCCAGCCAGTATCGCCCTGACTTTTTCTTTGCCAAAGTTCTTCGTTTTCGTGATTGGCCGTCATAATCGTGCCGCCGGCATCAGAGACACCTAACAAACCATTGTTGATATCTATCCAAAAAATATCGACATTTTCAGAAATTTCATAGGCCAAACGGGGTAATTTGCCGGTGAGATCATAAACACAACCATCATCACAGCCAACATAAACCCAAGGATTGTCAGCGACAATACATTTCACGCCGTCGGGCAATCGATATTGATTCAAAATGTCAGCTTCATGGTTTAGTACAAAAACACTGCCATTTTGATTACCCACCCAACAATGGGAGTCCGTAATGAAGATACCAAAGGCTGGGGCACCGGAGTTGAATTTCCATAAAACGGGCGCTTGTTTTGCCTTTGATTTTTGACTGTCAATCTGTCGCCGAGTGAGCGGACGTTTTTTACGCACACCCATAACCGCCGGTTCGTACCCTTTTTTGAGTTTTTCTTTGATTCTTTTGTTGGCTTCAGCAAGGGCTTTTTCAGGGGTGGAATAAGTTTTGGTTTTGGTTTGGCCATTCGTGCCAATACGACCATAACTAGTCGTGACATCGGTGCCGTTGATTGTCACTTCGTAGAATTTATGTGAAACACCGTTGTCTTCAGAGTATTCAAGATAGGTTTTTTCGTTTGACATGTTGATAAATCTCCCTCATTTTGAAGCGCGGATTTTACTGATTACTATGTAAAACACCGTTGTCTTCTGAGTATTCAAGATATAGATGTTCAGATAAATATTTGGGGAGGAGTCCAAGATTTATCTTGGATGTCCAAGATTCATCTTGGACTCCTATTTTTCTGAAATACTATAGGTTTTTTTGTTTGATATGTTGATATACTTTGCACGGCTAAAAACTGAAACTGATCTCGCTTCGCTCGTTACTTCGTTTAAAATTAAAAAAAAGAGTATTTCTTGTTACGACACAAGCGCGGATAAACGAATAGTACAACTAATTAAGTAGTACAACTAATTACGCGGATAAACGAATAGTACAACTTATTAAGAATAGTACAACTAATTAAATAGTACAACGAATTACGCGGATAAACGAATAGTACAACTAATTAAATAGTACAACGAATTACGCGGATAAACGAATAGTACAACGAATTAAATCTAAGTACCAGACAAAAAAATTAAGCAGCAGTGTAATTCATTGTTTTTTAAGAACTCGACATCGTTATTTGGAATTATTTTGACCATGATTTTTGTAGGGCTATTGGCACTGGTTTGTGGGCCATCAAACCGTTTTTAATAGTTCAAACTTTATACAGAACAATTTATTTAAGTCATTAATTGTGGAAAAATTATTGAAGTAAGTCATTGATGGTAATATTTTTCGCATTGCTCGAAATGACAGTAGAAAAAGCTTCGCCTCTCAACGAGGTTGAAGTACAACTAATTACGCGGATAAACGAATAGTACAACTAATGACTAGGATAAACGAATAGTACAACTAATTAAATAGTACAACGAATTACGTGGATAAACGAATGGTACAACTAGATAGTACAACAGATAGTACAACGAATTACGCGGAGAAACGAATACTACAACGAATTACGCGGAGAAACGAATACTACAACTAATTACGCGAATCAACGAATAGTACAACGAAACAGGAAAAAATTTTTAAGCGGCACTGTAACTAATTGTTTTTATCTCAATGTTCAAGTTTTTTTAACACCAGCAATAACTACAAGGATTGCATATAAACAAGGATAGGACTTATTAACCGATGGTTTTTATGATCTGTGAGGCTCACGAGACATCATCCAATTGACGATCCGTTTTATTTTAGGTTTATCCTTGCTTATATGCAATCCTTGTAGTTTGTTTTTGGAAACTTGAACATCAAGTTTATAAGAACTCGACATCGTTATTTGGAATTATTTTGACCATGATTTTTGTAGGGCTATTGGCACTGGTTTGTGGGCCATCAAACCGTTTTTAATAGTTCAAACTTTGTACGGAACAATTTATTTAAGTCATTAATTGTGGAAAAATTATTGAAGTCATTGATGGTAATATTTTTCGCATTGCTCGAAATGACAGTAGAAAAAACTTCGCCTCTCAACGAGGTTGATATCGCTCAAACTCAACGAGGTTGATATCGCTTCACTCTCAACGAAGTTGATATCGCTCAAACTCAACGAAGTTGATATTGATATCGTTTCGTTCTCAACGATGTTGCTCTCGTTTTGTTCTCAACGAACGATGTTAGTTAATATCGTTTCGTTCTCAATGATATTGATATCGTTCTCAACGAGATTGATATCGCTTCGTTATCAACGAGGTTGCTCTCGCTCAAACTCAACGAGGTTGCTCTCGCTCAAACTCAACGGGGTTGCTCTCGCGTCGTTTTCAACGAAGTTGCTCTCGCTTCGTTCCCAATGATGTTGATCTCGCTCAAACTCAACGAGGTTGCTCTCGCGTCGCTCTCAACGAAGTTGCTCTCGCTCAAACTCAACGAAGTTGATATTGATATCGTTTCGTTCTCAACGATGTTGCTCTCGTTTGGTTCTCAACGATGTTAGTTAATATCGTTTCGTTCTCAATGATGTTGATATCGTTCTCAACGAAATTGATATCGCTTCGTTATCAACGAGGTTGCTCTCTCTCGCTTCGCTTTCAACAATGTTGCTTGCTCTCGTTTCGTTCTCAACGATGTTACTCTCGCTCAAACTCAACGAAGTTGATATCGCTCAAACTCAACGAGGTTGATATCGCTTCGTTTTCAACGAGGTTGATATCGTTTCGCTCTCAACGAAGTTGATATCGTTTCGTTCTCAACGATGTTGATCTCGCTTCGCTCTCAACGAGGTTGCTTTCGCTTCGTTAGTTACTGCATTTCGTTATCTCGTTTCGCGAAAAACAAAGGGTGTGTCTGGGGTGGTGAAAAAGAGGTATCGAAGACGCAAAAACTTGATCCCATCTTTATTCCGCTGGATTTAATTATTAATAAAAAACAATGAGTTACTGATGTGTGTTTTCGTTAACAATTAGCAATTCACAATTCACAATTTTCACCATCACCACCCCAGGGTGTGTCCCAGTTGTCCTTTTAGACGTTTTTAGCCTCAAGGGCCTTCAATCAAATAAAGTGAATAAATTCGCCAACATGGCCCTAAAAAAACCGCCAACTTTTAGACACCTTGGTTTTTTATAATAAGCTATTAACAAAAGCTTACAAAATCTAGCAACGTCAGTTCGACTTTAAATAGGGCGCATTCCCATTTTCCGGGTACTTTGTTAATAACAATAACGAATAGAGTATCGATAAGGATTGATAAAAGCCAAATTTTCTGTTGAGTACTCAATTCGCTTATTCGCGCCTGTGTCGTTGCAGTAAATTCATTTATCCGCGTAATAGGCGTTCCGCCACTGCGTTTGGCGTTCCATAACGAAGTTTCGATGTACTAATCCGCGCAATAGGCGTTCCATAACGAAGTTTCGCTGTACTTACTAAATCCGTTTATTTCGCGTATCCGTTGTACTATCAGTATAATCCGCGCAATAGGCGTTCCATAACGAAGTTTCGCTGTACTAATTCGTTTATCCGCGTAATTCGTTGTACTAATCCGCGCAATTCGCTGTACTTACTAAATTCGCTTATCCGCGTAATTCGCTGTACTAATTCGTTTATCCGCGTAATTCGATGTACTAATCCGCGCAATTCGCTGTACTAATTCGTTTATCCGCGTAATTCGTTGTACTAATCCGCAATTCGCTTATCCGCGCAATTCGCTGTACTAATTCGTTTATCCGCGTAATTCGTTGTACTAATCCGCGCAATTCGCTGTACTAATTCGTTTATCCGCGCAATTCGCTGTACTTACTAAATTCGCTTATCCGCGCAATTCGCTGTACTAATTCGTTTATCCGCGCAATTCGCTGTACTTACTAAATTCGCTTATCCGCGCAATTCGCTGTACTTACTAAATTCGCTTATCCGCGCAATTCGCTGTACTAATTCGTTTATCCGCGTAATTCGTTGTACTAATCCGCAATTCGTTTATCCGCGTAATTCGTTGTACTAATCCGCGCAATAGGCGTTCCGCCGTACTGACTATTTTTTCACCCCCCTTATTGATATTCACGCGCATGATATTCGCACAGCCACAAGTAATGGCCTTCTGGAGTCAATACCTTTTTCAGGCCGCCCCAATGTTGTTGTGGGTCTTTTTTATCTAGCAAATAGCGCAAGACACGCAAAGCGGCCCCTTGGACACGCTCTGGCTCTTTGGTGTCTGCTAACGCGGATTCGTCGGCCTCTTTGATGTCAGGCCAATTGGCTAATTCTTTCATTAATTCAATGTCTTGCTGGAACAATTGTTCATATTCCTGCTGACTTATCGCCTCCAACCAAGGCCCAATCAGCGGTACAGCATATTTCAACACGGCCACCAACTTGCTCAGATAGGGCGCTATCTCTTTCAACCATTGCGCCGGCTCCTCAATTTGGTATAAACCACCCTCTTGGGTAGGATGCCAACAGCCAGGCGCTTGGCAGTAGAGTTGTAATTCCAAGGTTTGCCCGGTAATGGCTTTCAGCCAGCGGCCCTTGCCTCTTTCTCCTTTTCCCTTCTGAGGCCGTAACACAAAAACATTGGGGCAATGAGCATCAATGCTTGCTTGTTCGCGGCGGAACGCGTTGATGAATTCACGTTGCGTGAGTTCTCGTAACTCGTTTAATTCAGAGAGAATTTTCTCTTGTCCGGCCAAAATATGTGCTTGTCCCTTACCTAAATTGGCCTCTAATTTGTCCAGGCGCGACAAAACGAGGTTTTGGGTGCGCCAGTCCCAACCATATAGCAGTTCGGTGACAGACACATCTTCTAACTCCTCTGGACATTCAACGATGAGCCGCTGTTTTTCATATCGCTTGAGTAGTTGCTCATAGCTAAATTCGTGAGGACAGGGTTGTCCATCATGGCCCAAACAAGGTATTTTGCGTTGAATCTGTAGGCCGGGAAACCGTGCCAATGTCACTTCAATGCCATCCTTGAGTAAGGCAAAGAAATTCTGTGGATTTGGCCCCCGGACGGTTAATTGCAGAGAGCGATGATATGAAAATGCTTGTACCAAAGCCAGATGTTTGTCATAGGCAAATAATACCCCTTCACGCCAATGAGTGCCAATAGAAAAACGATGGGCGCGAGCAATGAACCAAGTGGGTATGCCTGCTGGCATGGTATTGAGTTTGAACTTCATGGTGATTTCTTTGCAATTGGGCATGGCCTTGATTTCATGCCATTGCGATTGGTAATCGGGCGGCTCAAAGGGAAGACGTTCTACGACGAGACTGATTTCGCGGCTTTCATCGCGGTAGGAGAGATCAAAACGCTCCATCAGGCGCAGAAAATGTTCGCGCATGGCCGAATCAAGTGCTTGCCACAGTCGATTCATCTCGTCACGGGTGAAAATACCGCGTTTTTTGATAACGTCTTCACTTTCTAGGACAAGACTGATATATTGACTAACCCATTGCGGCTTGAGGATAACAATGTCGGCCAGTTCTTGGTTGTCATGAAAGTAAAGGATATCGCCCAATTCATGGAGCCATTGCGTCAAGATGGGCCGTTTGCTGTCATCAACGCCTTGTTCCGTCATGATCTCCTGTACGGTTTGCGGCGTGATGTATTTTTCGGTTCGAGCGCGAATGGCATTAGCGGCTTTTAGCCAAGTCGTCGGCCAGATTTCTCCCATTAAAGGTAACTTGGCGGCCGCTTGGGCAATGGTTTGTCGCAGGGGCTTAAGGCCTTGGCCTGTTTTACTACTGATTTCACATTGGCCGATGATTTGGGGATAGTTGCGGCGTAATTCAGTGATAGGCAGTTCCGCATCTCGTTCATCAATCCAAGTCGCCACTAACAATACGGGTGATTCTGGCGCCAGGGCTTGGAGTGTGTCTAGCCAGTAATAGAGTTTGCTCGCCTCAAAGCCTAATCGGGCATTCCAAGCTAATAGAAAGAGAGAACGGTTAGTGAGAAAGAACTGATGGGTGGCGTGATAAATCTCTTGTCCGCCAAAGTCCCAAGTGTTGAGTTGCATGGTGATACTCGCTTCGCGAGGATGAGTGACATCCAGTGAACGGATTTCAATGCCATGCGTGGTTGATTCTTCGGCATTAAAGGCTTCGCCTCGCAGAACACGTAACAAGGAGGTTTTGCCCACGCCACCTTCCCCAACGATTATCAACTTAGAAACCCAGCGCTTCTGGCTTTCTTGCAAGCGGGCTTGGAAATAAGCTAAGAGGGCTTGTGTGCCTTGGGCGACCAGTTCTGGCGGTGGTGAAGTGAGTGGATTGCCGTCAAGGTGTAGTTCTTTTAGGTTGGTCAGTTTACCCAGTTCTGGTGGCAACTCTGTGAGTTGATTCCAGCGCAGATCGAGCGTTGTTAGGTGGTTCAGTTGACTGATTGCCGATGGCAAGGCGGTGAGTTGATTGCCACCAAGGCCCAGTACTGTCATATGAGTCAATTGACTGATTTCTGGGGGCAAGATTGTTAATTGGTTGCCACCAAATACGTCACCCAGAATCAGTTTGTTGAGTTTGGTCAATTGGCTTATAGTTGGAGGTAAGGCCGTTAGTTGATTATCACCAAGGAGCAGTACTGTCAGGTGAGTCAGTTGACCGATTTCTGAAGGCAAGGCTGTCAGTTGGTTGTAAGAAAGGTCGAGTTCTGTCATATGGGTTAATTGGCCTATTTCTGGGGGCAACACGGTGAGTTCGTTGTCGGATAGATCAAGCGAGGTGGTACCCGCCTTGGCGGATTGTTCAATCAGTTGGAGCAATTCTTCGTTTGTCATGGGTATCTCTCTATGTAGAACTATAATTAATGATTAATGATTAATGATTAATGATTAATTGTTAATTCCCGTTTGGGGTTGAAGCCCAATTATAGTGTTTCAGGTAAATAATTTCACAAAAGGGCAACCCCGATAGGGGTTGAATGTGAAACGACGTTCCGAACGGAGCGAGATAATAGCCCCAATGGAAAAAGCGAACGGGGAAAACAAAAAGAAAAAAGGCGGTAATACCTTATATTATTTCTGGTTATTTTAGAACTCACCCAAACGGTTTAAAAGGATTAGCACGAAACCGCGCACACACTTTTCTTTTTCGTTTTCGCGTGTCCATTGTCCCTTTTTTCTTTATCCTGACGACTTGTGTATAACGATGAGAGTGAAACCTGGGGCAACTGTTTTATTTTGCGCTATTGCGATTAATGATTAATTGTTAATTCCCGTTTGGGGTTGATGGCTAATTATTAGAGTTGTCCGAAAATAAGGGGTAATTTAACGAGTTGTTTTTATTCACTAAAAATTTAGTGATGGATAAGTCTAATAGTTGTTAATTATTATTTCCCCTTTCGGGGTTGGGAATTTTATCGCCACTTTTCCACAGGTGTTATTTTGTCGTCGAGCATAGAATGACAGTAAAATTTGAATTATTGTTCTGGCCGATTTGCTTATAAGGATGACGGGGCTATTTTGGGGCTATTTTTGGGCGTAAAGCTGAACAAATGAATGGCATGATAGCACGTTTTTCCGTTTCTTATTATGATTAACTATTTATTATAAGAGGTAGTTTTAAAATAGCTGTCTATTGAACGATAATGTCTTGTTAAATTTTTGGCTTGTCTCGTCTCCATGGGATACCCCGTTGAAAATTTTTTAATTGTGAATAGTTATTCTATAACTGTTTATTTAAACATCAATTTTTTAAGTTTTATTGAAAATTGCGGCCTTTATGACAATTTAATCGTATTACAGTGTGTAATATTAATACACATTTTTATTAAGGGTATTACCAAAATACGCGGGGTTATGAGGGTGGCTTTTTTGCCTAAAAATCGTTATTTTTATATAAAGTACCGATATTAATTAATTAATATCAATAAGCGCTTATTTTACTCACTTAAAATTAGATTTATTAGAAAATTTACGGGGGTTATATTTTTTAATTTGTGTTTTTTTATATAACACAACTGATTGTTAAATAGGTAATTTTTAATATTTATTTGAAGGATAAAGGCCGTTAAGTCTACAAGGGTATGTGTTCGTCATGGATGGGCCACAATCCTTCTATAGGTTTTTCTTAAGGCGATTATATCGCTACGCTCGTTACTGCGTTTCAGATTCAACCCCTACGGGTTGGGGCCCCTTTTTCGAGTCCGTAATGAACGAAATTAGGACTAACACATTGACAAAATAAATTTATTAAGTATTGAATCATTCAATCAGTTACGTCTAAAAGGTCTAGTGCAGTAAGGCGGAAATTTCCATACCACTCGCCAACGGCGTTGGGCCGTTGTCTGAAAGCTAAAATAGGCTAAAGCCTACTAACCTTCTTATCCGAGTCTTGGGTAGTCCCCTTTAGGGGGCTTGAGCTTTGGGCCATGAGCACACGCGACTAGCGGAATGGTCTGGGGATTTTCGCCTTCTTGCACTAGTGCAAGAAAGCGGAAGTTTCCATACCATTCGCCAACGGCTAAAGCCGTCGTCTAAAAGCTCAAGTAGGCTAAAGCCTACTAACCCTAGTCAGTAGTCTGCTTTAGCAGACTTTAGCTTTTAGCCATGAGGTTGAGCTCATGGCTGGGTGGCACGGGGATTTCCGCTCTCCTGCACTAGGCAGGTATTTGAAAATTTTTAACCTAAAATCAATTGGTTACTTTGCTGAGTGCGTCAGTCCTAGAAATAAACCTCTAAGGTTGATCTCGCTCCGCAACTGTTTCCGAGCGAAGCGAGATCAGTTTGGCAAATCTCCGAGCTTCAGTCGTTGAGAATGAGGCTAAAAATAATTGATCGCCTTTAGTGGGCCAGTTCTTCGTAGACGAGTGATCGCTTGAGGCCATTTTCAACTGGTTTGGTTTGGAACAGAAAATTTTTGGACAATTATACGGAACGTACTTCAAATCCGTGAAAATGACATGCCGGAACGACTCATTAAATTCATCATAAAATTAGAGACTTACCAATAATTAAGTCCTAAAATCATTTTTCATTTTTCATTTTTCATTTTTCATTAGTATATATGGGGTGTGCAGAACTTCTAGAATTTCGTTTTCTCAGGGCATTAGCTTTAGCCAGGGGTGATGAAAAGGAGGTTCCTTTGGTTCTAAGACGTGATCCCATTTTTAGTCCGCTTCAGTATTTTAAAAACAGTCATTTAAGTCTTCTTTAATTCATTAATCATTAATCATTAATCATTAATCATTAACAATTTTCACCCCCCCAGTTTAGCCTTACTCGTTCTTTGTAGAGTCCAGCGGTTCTCTCTACTGTGCTTTAAGATAGGCTAAAATCGCTGGCGTTCCTTGCTCAACAATGTTGGGCGGTGGCGAGGTGAGTGGATTGCCGTCAAGGTATAGCTTAGTCAATTTCGTCAGTCGAGCGATTCTGTCAGTGGATTACCACCAAAAACGTCACCCAGAAGAAGTCTTTTTAATTGGGTAAGTTGACCGATGGTTGGCGGTAAGCCCGTCAGTTGATTACCTCCAAGGTGCAGATATGTCAGGTTTGTCAATTGACCGATTTCTGGAGGTAGTAAGATCAGTCGATTGTTGGAAAGATCAAGTGTTGTCAGATTGGTTAATTGACCTATTTGTGGAGGCAGCGCCTTCAGTTGATTATCACTCAAGTCTAGCTGCTTGAGGTGGGCCAACTGATCGATTTCATCGGGTAATTCCTTCAGCCTCAGGTTTGAGAGATCAAGCGAGGTTGTCCCGTCCTTGGCTGCTTTTTCAATGAGTTGGCGTAATTCTGTCATGGGTATTTTTTCTCCTCAGTTAGTTTCAGTCGTTCAGAATGATGCGAAGGTTAGTAGCCAGCGATAGCTCGCCTTTAGTGGGCCAGCTCGTCATCGGCGAGCGTTCGCGTTTACTGGGCCAGTTCGTCGTCGGCGAGCGTTCACGTTTACTGGGCCAGTCCGTCGTCGGCGAGCGTTCGCGTTTACTGGGCCAGTCCGTCGTCGGCGAGCGTTCGCGTTTACTGGGCCAGTTCGTCGTCGGCGAGCGTTCACGTTTAGTGGGCGTCGTCGGCGAGCGTTCACGTTTAGTGGGCGTCGTCGGCGAGCGTTCACGTTTACTGGGCGTCGTCGGCGAGCGTTCGCGTTTACTGGGCCAGTTCGTCGTCGGTGAGCGTTCGCGTTTACTGGGCCAGTCCGTCGTCGGCGAGCGTTCGCGTTTACTGGGCCAGTCCGTCGTCGGCGAGCGTTCGCGTTTAGTATTCATGCAAACAACCCGGCCCTCAATTCATCGGCCAACCGTGCAGAACTATCCGTTGGCAAGGCCCAATAAAACTGACTCGCCAGCGTCACAAAATGAATAACGGCCTCAAACACATTCAGATAATCCTGAACATAACGTTGCTCTGACTCATTCAAGCGTTCCAAAGCCATAAGAATTGGAAAAGGCCACCCGCTTTCAGCGATGTCGTATAAATGTATAAATCATAACCATATCAGGTACTTGCGCTAACATGGCCCCCAACTCGGCCACCTTCGACAGGTATCATCGTTATACATAAGTTTTTAAGTAGTTGATTTTAAAGATGTGGCATTTTTTAATCTCTCATCCTATGGCTAATAAAATAAATTACTTACAAGTATCCATAAGACTTGTGTATCACGATGAGTCGATAACTTGGGAACCTCGGCCATGCGCTTGTCCCAAGCGTCGGCCACTTTCTGATTAAGACGATCCAAATCGCGCCAATGCTCAAACAACACCTCCAAACAGACAGCGAGGCCTTCGTTATTTAAAATAGAACCAATTCGCTTATCCACGTCATCCGTTGTACTATACTGAGTACCAAAGACGAACCAATCCGTATATCCACGTCATCCGTTGTAGTTGCGTCATAGGCGTTCCAGAACGTGTACTTACTTAGAATCGATTCATAGCCCAACGTTTAAGTTTGTAGTTTGTAGTAGGCGATTTATCGCCAGAAGTTTATAGTAAGCAAACCATCGCCCAACGTTTACGTTTATAGTAAGCAAACCATCGCCCAACGTTTACATTTACGTTTGTAGTTTGTAGTAGGCGATTTATCGCCCGAAGTTTATAACAAGCAAATCATCGCCCAACGTTTACGTTCACGTTTGTAGTTTGTAGTAGGCGATTTATCGCCCGAAGTTTGTAATAACCAAATCATCGCCCGAAGTTGACGTTTGTAGTAGGCGATTTATCGCCCGAAGTTTGTAACAAGCGAATCATCGCTCGAAGTTGACGTTTGTAGTAGGCGATTTATCGCCCGAAGTTTATAGTAAGCAAACCATCGCCCGAAGTTGAATCAATTCGTTTATCCACGTCATAGGCGTTCCAGAACGAAGTTTCGTTGTACTTACTTGCGTAATAATTCGTTGTACTTACTTCAAATAAATCCGTTTATCCACGTCATCCGTTGTACTAGACTGAGCACCTAAGACGAACCAATTCGTTTATCCGCGTAATTCGTTGTACTTACTTAGAACCAATTCGTTTATCCGCGCAATTCGTTGTACTTACTTTGAACCAATTCGTTTATCCGCGTAATTCGTTGTACTTACTTAGAAGCAATTCGTTTATTCGCGCAATTAGTTGTACTAAATAGAAGAATTCGTTTATCCACGCCATGCGTTGTACTAAATAGAAGGTTTCGAGAATGAGCAAAGCTTCCCGTTGGTTAACCTCGCTTGCCGTCGGCTCGTCCATCTTGAACGAGCTCGTCAAGTTTTGCGCTCTAAGGGCTGAAGCAATAGCAGAACCTATCCTACTGTGCTTGAAGAGAAGCAAAAATCGCTTGTGTTCCTTGCTCAACAATGTCAGGCGGTGGCGAGGTGAGTAGCGATTCTGTCAGTGGATTACCACCAAAAACGTCACCCAGAAGAAGTCTTTTTAATTGGGTAAGTTGACCGATGGTTGGCGGTAAGCCCGTCAGTTGATTACCGCCAAGGTGCAGATATGTCAGGTTTGTCAATTGACCGATTTCTGGAGGCAACGCTGTCAGTTGATTGTAGGAAATATCTAGTTTTGTCAAGTTGCTCAACTGACCGATTTGTGAGGGCAAGCCCACCAGTTGGTTATCACTCAAGTCTAGCCCTTCCAGATGGGTCAACTGACCGAGTTCAGGGGGCAATTCCGTCAGCCCTTGGTTTGAGAAGTCAAGCGATGTCGTCCCTTCCTTAGCCGCTTTTTCAATAAGTTGGAGTAATTCTGTCATGGGTATCTCTCTTTCTTTTTCAGGTAATCCTCAATAAGTAGTGATACTGATATCCAAAGCCTTCTGTTTCAAAGTCCAAACCTAAAGGCTAGAACGGAAAAATAACTCACTATAGATATTCAGATAATTATTTAGTCCCCTTTAGGGGACTTTCGCTTTCAGACAAACGTAGTAACGAGCGGAGCGAGATCACTGCTTTAGCTGTTGGCTGCCAAAGAAATTATTTTACTGAAAATATATATTTGAGGGAGTTGCTTTGGCACAGCAAGCCAATAGCTAAAGCGATTATCTGCGGAAGCGGAAGTTACTACGTTTGGCTATGCGCTTCCGTACCATAAAGGGCACTATGCCCGCAACCGGTTTAGTAGGCTTTAGCCTAGTAGTCTGTCAACATTGTTTTGACGGGTAAAATACTCGGTTTATGTCGTCCAAACGTAAGGCGGGCAGTCGTCCAAACTAACGTTCGGCAGTGCCCTTAAATCCTTTTAGAAAAATACGTCCAAGATAAATCTTGGACTCCAAACGTCCAAGATAAATAGTTCTACCCACCCTATAAAAGAACGTGATTTTTCTTATACGGGGCGTACTTTAAATCCGTGAAAATGACTTGCCGGAACGGGTAATAAAATTCCTAGCCGAATTATCTACTTATCATTATTCAGTTTTAATTTTTAATTTTTAATTTTTCATGAGTTGAGCCAGTTATTGTTTTAATATACAAGCAATTAACAATTGTGTCACCTGCCGCAAAAAAGTATAGTCTAGGGTATCTGGTGTATCCGTGAGCCAATGATAGTTGGGATTTCTAAATTCTGCGGTATCTGTCCACATCAAAGCCGATATTTTGGCTTGCCAAAACGGTGCATGATCGCTACGTTTTAAAACAGAAAAAATGTTTTCCAGCCCAAAATAAACCTTTAATCCGACAACGGGAAACGCTGGCAGGTAAGTTTTTGCCTTTTTTAAACTCGCATCCACTAAAGCATTAGAATATTGGTTGCCAATGATGCCCAAAAAATCGCCAGTGGTGGGAATACGCAGCGGTAAAGCCGACGGCACTTTCTGAGAATCGAGAGTATGTCGGCAATAGCCAACCATTTCCAAAATATGGGCATGAGCAATATTGATTTTATTTTTAGAAAGATAGGTTGTGACAAAATCTTTACTGCCCATCAATCCATCTTCTTCTCGATTGAAGGCGACGAAACAGACGGGCGTTTGGGCTGCATATTCAGCGATAGCTTTCGCACAAGCCAATAAAGCCGCCACTGCACTACCATTATCATCCGCCCCCGGCGTTTGTGGGACACTGTCATAATGGGCACCGATTAAAATGCACGGCGTTTGTGGATTATCGGGTGGCAGCGTTAAGATATTGGTATATTTTCCCTGATATTGGGTTTGATAACCGTAGGATTGCAATTGTTGAGTAATCCATTGGGCAACCCACTGATTATTTTTGGGTTGGGCATGGAAATGACGCGGGATGGAGATTGTTTCTACACATTCGCGTAGGTATGTCTGAGAGACGGATTTCAGTATTTTTTTCGTGTTAATGTCCACCGCCTCGGCAGACATTTTAGAGGCATGGCGAATAAGCATGGTAATTGGTAATGGGTAATGGGTAATGGGTAATTGTCTGGGGTGGTGAAAATGATTAGCGCTCTATGCTCCACCGATGAAAGGATTTTGGACGAAATGATTTTGGATTAAATCAGGTTTTTAATTAAAATACTTACATAATGAACAAAAACGGTCGCTCCGTTCGTTACTTCGGTACCCAAACAGCGAGATTTTCATAACGAAAGTAATTGTCTATACGGAACTTAACGAAAAATCCGTGAAAAGAACAGGTCATTAAATGACCTGTAAAATAGAGTCATTTTTCATTTTTCATTAGTATATGATCTCTTATTCCCATCCAATAGTATAAGACAGTTTGTAGTTTGTAGGGTTCCGAAGCGTAGCGTAAAGCACCCGACGTTTTGATTCTTTAGTCCGTCAAAGCGGAGCGATTCTGGAAGCTTTTGAGGGGAACTCTGACGGATGAGTGTACTATAGACTTTCAGATAATTGTTTTCCACAGATATACGGAATGTACAGATGCGGGTGAAAATAAAAATTGACCCGTTTTGTTATTTTTATTGAATTCAGCCGATAAAAAATCCGTTTATTTCGCGTATCCGTTGTACTATCAGTATACCATCCCTTTCCACCAATGGTATCTGTTTGCTCGCTGTATTATTACGCCTAATAGAGAATTAAATAACTTATAAAAATGACGCATTTAAAAATTAAATTAATCTCATATTTAGTTATCTACAAAATTATGTGTCGCTTATGCGAGTGTTATATCAATAAAATCAATTATTTATTGTTATTATTGCTGAAATCATAATTTCCATAAAAATAGCAAGTTATAGCAGCCTTTGAGGCTGAAAATAAACCTCATTGATTTACAAGAGTTTGCGAAATTAATTGGCCCATCAGCCGTTTATTGTCATCTGTTATATGTCCGTTGTTTTTACGCTATTTTTATGTAGACACGAAAAAATGACAGTCCACCTATTGCTCCGATAGCGGTACATCATTATTGCTGCTAACACCACTATGTAGATAAAAGCACCAAGCCAAGCACCTAACAAACCCGGTTCCACCAGTTTAGAGAATATTATTGCAGCAGGAAACATCACCCCGACAGCACAAGCCACCAGCAAAAGGGTTGGCACCAGCGTGTCCCCGGCGGCACCTAATGCTTCGCGTATAATGGTGCTAGTACCATCAAATATCTGGTACAAAGCCATGACTTTAAACATGAGTCCAGCTTGATACACCACTGCCGCGTCTGTAGTGAACAGACGAGCGATAGACTCTCCGAAGAACCATAATGGTATGCCCAAGACACCCATGTATATTATTCCTACTATTAATGTACGGTAGGTAGCTGTGCGTGCAATGTCTGAGCGGCCCGCACCCAGAAATCGGCCGGTGTAACTTGCTGCCACGATGCCAATGGCAGAAGCGGGTAGGTACAGCAACTGGGTGGCCTCTATGCCGATATTATTGGCCGCAAGAGGCACTTTTCCCAATCGACCAATAATTAGCATAAATCCCACCCACGCCAAATTCTCGAGGCCATCGCCAATACCTTGAGGCAAGCCAATGCGTAATATCTTTTTAAACCAATTAAAGTCTGGACGCGAAAAGACTCGCAAACCAAAACGTGCGCGTGTAGAGCCAACAAAAGAGGTTATCACGATGAACAAGGCACCGAATGCCTGTGCAAACACGGTAGCTAATGCACTTCCCTCCACGCCCAGAGCGGGCATACCGAGTTTTCCGAAAATCAGCCCGTAATCCAACACCACATTCAGAAGCAATACGCCCACAGACACCAGCATGGGAAACCGAGAATTACCCAACGATTGATAAAACGCGCTGTACAACATCAGCAACAGAGAGAAAGCGGCATCCCATACCCGTATTTTCAGGTAACACCAAGCGTAGCTATCTACTGCAACATCAAGTTGTGCGATGGCTGAGAACAGAGGCCAGCTTTGGACAAACAAACCTAGCAGAGGCAACCCCAGCAGTGCCAACAACTGATAATGGACTAAAATAAAGCCTATATTGTGGTATTTTCCGGCGCCGAATGCTCTGCCAATAAAGGCGATGGAATTACGCAACAAGCCTACCAACAGTATCCATCCAGTGAAGTACACCTCCGTTGCCAAGGGTATGGCTGCAAGTTGAGCGGTGCCCAGTTGTCCAATAAAGATGATGTCAATTAAACTGTTAAAAGCCGTCATCATCAATCCAAGCACCATAGGTACAGCAAAACGCAGGATTTCTCCGTAACTGGGGGGACTTAGATTTTTTGTCGTTTCCAACAAATTATGGTGAGGATGGGGGTTTAAGTCAATTCTCGTTTCGGTAGAATTGCCCGCCATTAATTTTCTCCAAGTGATTGATTTATATAAACATCTAAATGTAATTTCTTATTATAAATGTTATTGCTCTCTTATTGATTATTTCTTCGCGGAGCTTGGAGGGGAAAAAAAACGAGAACAAAATGCCTATCTCCCTAAAAAATGCTTGAGAGAGGAGTGTTGGACTTACGCATTGACAAACTAAATTTATGAACGTATTCAGTTAGTTACGTCTAAAAGGCCTCGGCCTTTATTTTGAAAGTTTTTAAATAAAATAAATTGGTTAGTTGCCTGAGTGCGTAAGTCCTAGACGGTTTTAGAAAAGCCGGCTTCGCCTATCTGGTCAATAAGTGTCCGGACATAAGTTTTGTGGTATTGGTACCGCTGGAAATCCCCTTACCCCTAACCCCCTTCAAGAGGCTTACTATTACCCACAAATCGGAAAAATAATAATCTTTCGTCAAGCTCAGTCTGACCGATAAGCCTATATCTCATTGAAAATTAGTCAATTTTTGAGTATCAGTCGAGAGGTTAATGAGGGCCCCTAAAGCACTTAAGTGACTGTTATCATTAATAATTACTAATTAATTGTTACATAAGCTAATTATTAATTTTCCAACTTGTGGGTAAAAGTAAGTTTCGTCAAGGGGGGGGGGATTTTCGGCCGCGTCCATAAAAATCGCGCATTTTCAGATTGTATAAAGCGGCTCTCGATAATTTTCGGTAGCCTTTGGTAGATTCACCCACTCTCAGGAGTGCTATTGTTAACTTTTGTTAACATAAATGAATCGGATGCTATACTGAAAGTACAACTTCTTTTAGGAATAAACGGATTTTTTAAGTTTAATATTTGAGTTGAAAATCTGCTAGCTTGCTAATTCAATAGTTATCCCATTTTCACCGTTTTCAAGTACGTTCCGTATATCTGTGGAAAACTTTCATCGCACGACTGTACAGATACCATCCCTTTAAGGAAGGGTATCTGTGAAAAACCATTTTAGCAAGCATGAAGGCTGATACTGAATGCTTTTAAAACACGCTCTAAGGAACCGTCCATAAATAAGTTACTCATTTAAGGGTTAAAACCAGACAAGATCTAAATTAAAGCTTGCTCAAGATTTGAGCAAGTTATTTATGGATAAGTCCTAAAGAAAAAAATTGACATCCATTTGAAATGTCTTATTATTAAACATTAAGCACGACGTTGAAAACGTCGTTGTTGTCTCGCTCAATAAAGAACTTGGAGGAATCAATGCGAAAAAAACCCGTTATCCCGGTAGCCGTTACACTCTTATTAGTCTCAATGAGTCAAAGCGTCGTGGTATCAAGGGCCGCTTTTGCTGACGACTCTTTTGACGAGTATCAGTCAACTCAAGAACGTCTTCAAAAACCTCCGCTCACAATTGAGTGTTGAAAAGAAGGCTCAACTTGAAGAGGCACAGAGATTCTGGCGGAAATTTTGTGAGGCCTATTGTGATTTTGCAGCATATCCGGTTTTCGATGAACCCGGTTATCCCTTTCACAAACACGACTGCCTTGGGCGCGTTACCAAGCAACACATCAAGAATTTAGAAGGATACAATGTTCGTGGTGCATCTACCGCTTCGGGGGCCGATGATGAACGACTCGATGAGAGCTATCAGGAGGTTATAAATCAGTTGTATAGTCAGGTGGAGAAGCTGTGGCTCAAAAATGCACAGGAAGAATGGCAGAAATTTCGTGAGGCCTATTGTGGCCTTACCGCTGACAAAAATGGCTGCCTTGAGCGCGTCACTAGGCAACACATTGAGAATTTAGAAAGGTATATAGAGGATTTAGATGTGTAATGGGTAATCGGCAATGGGTAATGGGTAATTGGCCTTATTGAGTCATTCTGAGTTAACTCATTGTTTTTATATATATTTTTTTCAATGCGGAATAAAAACAGGATCAGTTTTTGGGCAAAAATAACCTGATTTTCACTACCCCAGGGTGGGCCTTGTGTTGTGTCATCGGCTGCGAAAGGTGGGCGTGGCAAAGCTCACCAAAGACCAACTCACCGTGTAGTCAATTTCCAATTGCCGTACAAACCACTTTTCGTTCCCGTCTCGGCCCGTCAAACTCGCAGAAGAAAATACCTTGCCAAGTGGACAGGCCTAACTGTCCATCAATAATGGGAATGGTTTCACTGGGGGCCAACCAGTCCCGCTTTGAGATGGGCATCGCCATTGCCATCTTGTTGATCGTGTAGCCACACGAGTTTTTGCAGAAGATGCACCACATCACGGGGCACGCTGCTATCCCAATTTTCCTGAATCATAATGGCAGCGGTGGCCCCTTGTGCGTAAATGGACAACAAACCGTTTTGGATGCGCATGTCTCTGGCAACTTGTTCAATTTGTGAGGTAATATCTAGCAATTCTTCTCGCAGCGACGTGCCTAAGGTAATCACTTGTCGTCTCATCGCGCTTTATCCGGTAATTGGTAATTGGTAATGCGACGGTAGGGTTGAATGGAGTATTCGAGGCAAAAATTTTTTGAAAAAGGTTTTGCCTAGACTGTAAAATCAGTGAGTTAAGTGGGTAAACAAAAGTATTTTAGCATAACGAGCGGCTTGTGAGTCGCTAAAGCGACTACTAAGTACCTGTGCATAAATAATCGGGTATTTAGAAACCCAGTATTGTTTGAAAAAACGCTAGTGTCATCTCGAATAAAATACCTGAAAATTTATGCTTCGGTACTTACAAACCGTCACCAAATTTGTTAAAGGATTTATGCGTATTGCTTGTAAAAGGCTCTTCCAAGAAAGTGATTTAGTCAGCCTCTGTCCATTTTTTTAACTTTCCTTACGCATGGCTTTCCCCTTTCCCATTTACCCGGTTACGGGATTAGCTTCCAGAGAAACTTTTCATAAAAATCGCCCGGTGAATATCACCTAAACTGATCATCCCAACCAGTTTGTCCCCCTCTGCAACCGGAATACGCCGAAAATTGTGCCTCGCCATGACCGATACCGCCTTTAAAATGGGCATATCAGGACTCACTGTGATAGCGCCGGGAGTCATCATATCTGCCGCTTTTTTTTCTAGGATTTTTTTGTAATCGCCCTCCATACTATCAAAGTCGAGACTACTCATGCCTCCCATGACATCCTCAATACTTGGAAACAGGTAACGCAAGACATCTCGCTCGGCGAGAATGCCAAGCAGTTTGTCGTCGCCCTCAACCACGGGTAAACCACTGAAACGATGAAGACACATGAGAGATGCGACTTCTTGTAAGCGGGTTTCAGGGGTGATAGTCTTGACGGCACGGGTCATAATTTCTTTTACAAGCATAGTGTTTCCGATTCATTTATGTTAACAAACATTAGAATTGTTGCGTTATAGAGTTTATAGAGTTTGAGAGTCAACTCCCATTAAACTCTATAACTCATAAACTCCATCAACTCCATCAACTCCATAAACTCCATCAACTCCATCAACTCCATAAACTCCATCAACTCCATCAACTCCATAAACTTTTTCAAAAAGCAACAACTCTTTTTTACAAGAGTTTTTTATTTCGCAACAACCCTATTAACAATAGCACTCATGATAGTGGGTGAATATACCAAAGGGGCCCAAAAACACATAATGGATCGATTGCCGCTTTGTACAATCCTTATTTGCTTGGGGAAACGCAAATTTTAAGAATCTGTCAGTCTCTAGTTTGACCATAATTTCGACAGCCCCCGACTGGCAGATTGAAAAAGTCTAGAGATTCTTTTAAAGAAAAACAACCCTCGACGCAAACCAAAATCCACCATCTAATTTTGTTTTTCTATGAATATTCAATCAGTTAAAGCCACTTTTTGTTCACAAAATCGGTGAGCAAAAAATGACATTAACTATTTGTAACATAAGGAAAATTAAATTTTTGATGGTGGATTTAGGCAAAAGTACAGCTTCGCTGTACTTTTGCGTCGAAGACACCTCCGTTATGATTTCTGAGTGTTAATGAATGGTTTACTATAAGTGAACCTCATCAATTGATGGCACTTCAGATAGCAATTCTATTGATAACTATTGACATGCATACTTATCAAGAGTATGTCTTTCAACAATTAGGAATACTACGCAAAAGTTTCGCGGAGCGAATTAAGCGTAGTAGGGAGTATCAGCCCTTTATCCCCTCGCCTAATGAGAGCTAAGGGTAACATTAATGCTTGAGAGTCCATTTTTTTAACAAAGAAGGCTAACCACCTCAAGCATTTATAATGATACTTTTAAAATAACAAAAATGTCAAGTTTTTTAAGATAATGTCCAGGCAATATCAATGGTTATCAATATTTTTGGGCCGACTATCAAATCAAATATTTATACTGCAAACGCTTAGGATTTGGCCCCCTGACACTCTTACTAATAATTAATAATTAATTCTTAATAATTAATAATTAGTAAGTCCCCTCTGGAGAGGGAACGAGGCGTTTTTAGTCCAATTTTATTGAACTGCAAAGTATAGAGATTTTCTTGGGCATTCAGGTTTCACCACTGAAAATGATAGGTGGTCAGCTCTTAACTAGGGCAATCGCATCAATTTACCAATGATGACAGAGGGTTAGAAACACCAAGGTTTTTAAGGCCCACTTTGAGGCGGCTTTTTAAAAGGTTGGCTTTTAAATCCTTATGAAACATAAGTGATGGTTATTACCGTCTGTATTTCTTTATCCTTTTTGTTTTACTTTGGCTCATTAGTCATTTTTAACGTATTGACCTGAGCGATTGCCTTAGCTCTGGGCAGTTTTTCTCTCGCGCAAACGCCTGAAGACTTGTTATAATAATGCTTTAATCATTAACCTATTTTTTTACTCAAGGAGTTTATCATGGCAGAATGGCGTAAATTAGCGAAGGCAGCTATCTTGACAGACAATCGCATTGATACCCGTGAAGTCGATCTGTTGCGTGAAAATCTCTTTGCAGACGGCAAAATCAACCAATCGGAACTGGATTTTATGCAAGAGTTGCGTAACGATTGTAAAACTTCTGTCAAGGCATTTACCGAACTTTATATTGAAGCGGCAAAAAGCCATCTACTCGTCGAGGGTGTCATTGGCAATGCTCAGGCAAAATGGCTGCGTAAAACCATCACAGATGATGAAAAGGTGAAGCCTGATGAAGTTGAAAAGCGGTTGTTAGAAGAGTTGAAGGCCGAGGCCAAAAAAACCTCGCCGGAGTTTGATGAACTCTACAATGAATGTATGAGTCAATAGTGCCTCCGTCCCCCTTTCACCAAGGGGGGAGTTACAAGAGAGCCGCCGCAAATACCAATAATTTGATGTCAGGGCACGGTGAAGCCCATCAAGGGGTGAGGGGGCCTAAAGAGGGCAAAAGGCAATGGTGTTTACCAAGGCATAAAGCCGTTAGCAAACGACATGGGACGCGAAAAATTCGACAAACTGTGGTTCATCATCGTCAAATCTCGCCGCATTTGGTCGGTTGCCGCCGTCATCACACGCATCAACTGATCCATATTCTGCATCGACTCATCCATCGTCGCGATGGAACCATCCATATTCCCAATGGACTTATTCATCCGCGTCATCGACTTGTCCATTCGCGTCATCGACTTGTCCATTCGCACCATCATATTATCTATGTTCGACAATGACTGCTCCATGTTCCCCATTGAGTTATCTATCATCTTGATATGTTGTAGCATAGGCGGCAACGTATTTAGTTTGAGTGATATGTCACTCATGGTACGTGTCATCACTTGAATCTGTCCCGACATAATTTGAACGTGGTCGGATAACTTGATGATACTATTGGCCATGGTCTCCATGTGGTGCTCCATTTTTGGATCCATGCTGTCGGCCATATTTGACATGTCATCAGTTAAGCTGAAAATCAGGAAAAACCCGTAACCGGCCAGTACCACAAAGGCAAACATAGCTGGGTAAACAATGATCTCCCAACGCCGCGTACTTTGCTGGAAACTGCTGACAAATTGTTCCATCTGACCTCGAGAAATGGCCGCACCACACTCCATCATTTGTGGGGTTTGTCCAAAAGGGGGAGAAGACGGTATTTCTGTGCCCAGAGAGCCTGCGGAAGTTGTAGTCATAAAAGGTACCTCTATCAGTGATCATTGATCATTTGTTTTGTTACGTCACTTTCGTTCCTTGTGCATTGCTTCGCTACGCCGCGCACGGAAAAGCCGTCAATTATCGTATGATTGTGTACTAGGGCTATTCTAATAATACCTTTAAGCGTTGAGACTTAGGTAGCAACTTTGGTTATACTTTGTCGATTTTCGGGATAATAAATGTTAGTATTTCTCATTTATAGCGGTCTTAATCCAGTTTATTATGTTAATTGTAACACCAAAGTATTTGTCATATGTTCATGTAAGTCGTGATTGAGAACGTTAATAAAACCCACCAACCAAAAAAAACGATTCCTTGTCCTTCTAGTGGGCCGGCCAATCTTTTTAAGTACCTGATTTTAAGTACCATCGCGTCAAGAAACAATGACTTACGACCCCACCCCTATATAAACATAAGGCACGACCGGGCGTTTTTTAATAAAAATATAGCTTTCATCAAAGAGTTCCTTAACTTAATGGCATTGACTCTAATACGTGGCTTATTATCACTATATTATAATACACTTATAGAATTTCAGAAGTATAGAGTGTCAGTGATCAGTGTTCAGTGATCAGTGTTCAGATTAAAACGCTTTTCGGTTTTTAGGATCAATAATCTAAGTATCGAGCGGTGCAATTAAACGTCAAAATGTCGGGTGGCCTAAAGGGTTACCACAGTGGTGGGTACGCTGACGCTTGTGGTGGGTACAGTATCTAAGAGCAGCGGTCGATCAATTGGGTCTTGGACAACCGAAAAGCGTTGGAAACGCTTTACCGTGTCGGGCTACAATTCTTCTGGATGTCTATATGTTTACTGCTTGGACATAAATTAGGATTTAGGTATTGACAAATTAATTTAATTTAAAATACAATTATTTATGTACACGCTGTTTTGCTAAGGGGGCGATTGATGTTAATAAAACTAGCCAATTGCTTTTATTTAAATAACTGAAGCGGTAAAGGCCGAGGCCTTTGAGACATAACTAACTGAATATTCAATAAATTTATTTTGTCAATGCGTAAGTCATAAGTTCGATCCAATTTTGGTGCCGCTTAAAATAACTTATTGAGTAATAAGGTATTTTATAAAAAATAAACCTTCAAAAATAAAACCTATTCCGGCCACAAAAGGCCATTTTCACCATCCCAAGTTAGGGGATTATAGGAGGCCAAATACTTTCTGTCCGGGCACTTATTAGTTGGAAGTTTAAGTGATAGGCAAGGGAGTGCTAAATAAATAACCTCTCCAATTTTTCTAATCCGTTCCTTCCCTCGAAACCACCGACTTTCTCTGGTGCTTTAGATTGTGGGGAAAATAAAAATTATGGAGTTTGTAGTAGTCGCTTTAGCGACTATGACAACGTAGAGCATTCCAGGCAAAAGTTTTTCCGTTGCCGAAAAACTTTGAATCGATTTTGCCGTTCACTTTACCCCTTTGGGGTAAAATGTGAATAGCCACAAGTGCAACTAAAGGTTTTGGCATCGAGGTGCCACGTTGTTTGAATGTGCATAAGCAACCGGTGTTCTTTGCTCCAGTTTTCGTGTACGAAAAACGGGAGCAAAGAAAAGTATCAAACACGCGCCACGTTGTTTGAATGTGCATAAGTGGGTAAACAAAAGAACGAACGGTAATAGTCGCTAAAGCGACTACTACAAACCAAGCGGGAAATAATGCTACACCGTCTGTCACGGTTTTAATCATAAGGATAAATTTATGGAAACCGAATCGTCTCATCAGCAAGAACTTCAGGTAGCATTAGACGCTTTTATTCAAACGGCTACCATGGAAGATGCACTTGAGGTTATTCAACAACATCCCGCTCTGCTCAGCGATCAAGCAGATCTCCTGCTCAGTTCAATTATAGACAGTGCCCGTAAACAAGGCCATGAGAGCACCGCCCAAGCGCTTGATGAGCGTCGTTATTTTATACGAAATGTACGACAAGAACAGTCAGAAAAGAAAGAACAGTCTGGGTAATTGGGTAATGGCCTTTTTAATTTTACCCATTCCCACCGAATGCCCAAATATTGTCGAATTTGGTTATTTTTTCCTTTTAATAAGATGGAGCCGCAACATGTTTCAAGGCAGTATGGTAGCACTGGTCACGCCTATGAATGAAGATGATAGCGTTGATGAGGCCAGTTTGCGTCGTTTGGTGGATTATCATATTGACAATCAGACCGATGGGATTGTCGCGGTAGGTACCACCGGCGAGTCAGCAACATTAAATCACGAGGAACACTGTGACGTTATCCGTATCGTCGTTGAGCAAGCGGCCGGTCGTGTGCCGGTGATTGCGGGAACGGGGTCTAATTCTACCGCTGAGGCGATTGAGTACACGCGCTGTGCCCAACAAGCGGGGGCCGATGCTGGTTTGTTAGTCACCCCATACTACAATAAACCTACGCAAGAAGGTTTGTATCAGCACTACAAAAAGGTGGCCGAAACGGTACCCATTCCTCAACTTCTTTACAATGTGCCGGGGCGCACCGCTTGCGATATGTTGCCGGCGACAGTATCGCGTTTGGCGAAAATAGACAATATCATTGGCATTAAAGAGGCCGTCGGTGATGTGACGCGGATGCGTGATTTGGTCGCGTTTGCTAGTGACAAGTTTGCTATTTACAGTGGCGATGATGCCACCGCGATGGAATTAATACTGCTTGGTGGCAAAGGCACGATTTCTGTGACGGCTAATGTCGCGCCGAAAGCCATGCACGAGATGTGTCAACTCGCTATCGCCGGTGATAGGGCGGGGGCTGAGGCGGTTAACCTGCGTTTAATGGGCTTGCATAAAAACTTGTTTGTTGAAGCTAACCCCATTCCCGTCAAATGGGCGGTGCATACAATGGGTTTGATTCCCGCGGGCATCCGTTTGCCGCTGCTACCGTTATCAGAAAATTACCACGAAGTGGTTAAACAAGCCATGCAGCAAGCACAAGTGCTTTAGTCAGTGATCGTTCACGTTCACAGTGATTTCTGTTTTTCAACCACATTTTTCAGGGTTTTAAGGTAGGTGCCTTGTATGCGTATGTTGAGTCAAGTAAAAACGTTCACGTTGTTGTTATTGTTGAGCCTCTTGTCAGGGTGTGGTGCGGCTATCAGACACCTTGATTCCACTTGGACTGATGACAAAACGGTTTACAACAAAAGCCAGCCGCTAGAACCTTTAGAAATTCCACCTGAGTTGAGCGAAAACCCGCCCGTTCCACCTCGGTATCCTCCCCCAGTGTCCCCCCCTTCAAGGGAGGATACCCTCGAATCAAAAGACGTGTCGAATCGAATCAACCGGGAGAAGATTGAGGTGAAGGGGGAGCCCATTTTATAGATGTCCAGAAAAGTGGTTGCCCCTATAAGCCTCCAAGGTTTTGAAAACTTTGGAGGTTTTAGAGGAGAAAACTGACTCTTTCAAACTAGAGTACCGGACAAAAACGAGAGTTTTATATGTAACTCATTGTTTTTATTTAATGTCTTAGTCAGATGCTCTGGGGCAATGCCCTTTAACTAAAAACGTTCTTTTGTAGGGTGTCGTCGGCATGCGTCGACACTTTTGCTAATAAGGGACATAGCAATAAATAACTTACGCAAGAAAACGCAACAGATACTATCCCTTTCTGGGAGACTGGACTCATGTATATTATTTTCGGCATCGTCCCTAACTCCTGGAGTTTCGCTCTTTGAGTGCAACCGCTTTAGCCGGGCACCGGGGGGACTTCTTTCCGAAGTGGTGTACTAGTACTCTGTCAATGTTCTATTGACGGGTTTTAGTCGTCGGCCAGTTTTAACTTGGCACTGCCAAACACTCAAAGTTTTTCCGCAACGGAAAAACTTTTGCCGACGCTGCCAAACTAACTCCTGCCAAACTCAAGTTTGAATTCCTGCCAAACTCCTGCCAAACTCCTGCCAAACGATTCCTGCCTTCCGTTTGGACGGATTATCGAGTATTTTACCCGTCAAAACAATGTTGATAAACTACTAGCCCTCTCCCCAGAGCCTCAATGCCATATCGTAACGAATAAATCCATACATGTAGGGTGCATTTGCTAGAACTCAATTTCTGACTCAAACCTAATTAATTATTCTTATTTCAGTCAAGTTTTAGAGTGAACGATTTTAACACTTGACTTTTTAAATCCTATCAAATAAAATTAATGCTGTCATCTGTCTGGGTGACACCATGACGGTGTCATGAATATGAGGGGCTCTGCAACCCAGAGTTGGCAAATTCATCCGTCAAGATTAGGTTAATCTTGACGGTGCGTTTTATTAGGCATTGAGTCTAAGAACGTCTGACAAGCATCCCCCATTAAGTCGCTTTTTTACAAGTTTTCAATAGGATGAGACAGCCCCCTAAAGGATTCCTGTTGTAACTTTTTTGCAGTTTAAACGGGAAAGCGAATTATCACGGATACTTGATCAAGGATGAGTAACTTTTTAGAAGCTGTTTGTCTGAAAAGCACTATATGGCTGCTCAACGCTTTATACTTAAATAGAGGGAGGAATTTATGGAGTGATTCTGTCAATTTTAAATTGACGGCTCCCTAAAGCCCCCACCCTCAGAAAGCAAAGCCTTGACTGGCTCACTCGTAGAGTTTGGCTCTATCAGGCTTCTGCGATAGCAGAAATCTATAAAAGCCGACAGATTGACAAGGTACTAGGGTGAGGGGAATTTCATTCAATCACCATCAATTTTTATGCCCCAATTCTAAGGTAATAGATGTGTCACACCTTATAAAAATGGCTCTTTCATATCTACTTCTCAGTGTCATGGTGGGATGTGGCACTGTTGATAAGGTTTTGCCAGATTACCGCTCTGACTACAAAAAAAGCACCACAGCGCCGCCCTTAGAAATCCCACCTGACTTAGTAGGTTCAACCGAGGTTGACGAACAAATGGCTGTGCCGGATGCACCACCCGGCAAAACCACCACTTTTTCAGACTACAACCGCGAGCGGACAAGTGGGCGAATGCAGCAACCGGGCGGAGTAAATGTTCTACCCGTCTCTCAAAGAGCGCAAATCAAACGGGATGGCAATACCCGTTGGTTAGTGTTACGAGGTGAGCCTGATACCCTCTGGCCATCAATTAAGCAATTCTGGTTAGAACAGGGTTTTACGTTGAAGATTGAAAACCCCAGCATCGGTATCATAGAAACCGAGTGGGCGGAAAATCGTGCGGATCTTCCTCACCAAGGTCTTCGTAAATTGTTGGGTAAAGTGTTTGATATGCTGCATTCCGCTTCAACCCGCGACAAATTTAGGGTGCGCTTGGAGCGGGGCAGCGTTGCGGGCACGACGGAACTTTATCTTACTCACCGAGGTGCAGAGCAAGTCGCCAAAGGCGACGATTTTGTCTGGCAAAGCCGCCCGCCAGATCCAGAACTTGAAGCTGAAATGCTCAATCGCCTCATGGTGTTTGTCGGCATCAAAAAAGAACGAGCCGACACCTTGCTGGCTCAGACAGAAGACGAATCTGTTTCGCGTGCCTTATTGACGCGCACCAAAGAGGGTAAAGTTAATTTAGTCGTCCATGAAGATTTTGCCCTGACTTGGCGACGCACTGGACTTGCGTTGGATCGCATTGGGTTTACGGTGGAAGATCGTGACCGTTCAAGCGGTGTGTATTTTATCCGCTATATCGATTCTGAAGCTGACAAAGGATTTTTATCCGGGCTTTTTGGTGGCGAACCAACACCAGACAATCAGGAATATCGCATTAGTTTGATTTTGGAGCCACCAATAACGCGCATTGTGGTATTAAATAGCGACGGGCAAATGTTGGCCGACAAAACGGCCGAGCGAATTTTGACGTTGCTACACGAACAACTTAAATAATTGGTAATTGGTATACTGCACACTTCGTAAAGCGTTTTTTATATCGCTTTGCTCTCTTTGAGTTTGAGAACCGTGATACACCCCTCCCCCTGAAGCGCCCCACTACCCCCCTCAAGGGGGGACTCCAGGGCATAAGCATCAAGGTAAGGTTTTTGCATACAAGCCCCCCCTTTAATTTGCACATATCAGCAACGACGAGAATCGACAGAAACGGGGGTGTGAAGGCATCTGTGTTTGAAATTGGAGGGATTGACGGGTAAAAATTGGAGGGATTGACGGGTAAAAATTTGCCCTTGGGAGAGCGGCGGTTTTGGAGCGTCTCAATTGCTAAAGCCGATTATTGAGTAGTACCCTGATACGTACAAAAGCTGTGAGCCAATAGCTAAAGCTATTGGCGATAAAGGAGTTTTGCAAGTTCCTCAATGATTTACAGAGTTTTCAGAAATTTTTATCTAGTATTCCAGAAAAATACTTAGGACAAACCTCCAAAGTTTAGCAACGCTTTGGTGGTTTTTGGTACCAAAATATTTATCTGGAATACTATAATTTGTAAGAATAATATTTTGGCAGTATCTAACCATAAAGCGTTGGGCAACGCTTTGAGGTTTTGCGCCTAGATTTTTCTGATCACTTTACACTGAACACTGATCACTGATTCTTGTTTTGGCACTATCTAACCATAAAGCGTTGGGCAACGCTTTGAGGTTTTGCGCCTAGTACTTTGTCAATGTTCTATTGACGGGTAACATGAGTAGCCCAGTTTTAACTTGGCATTGCCAAACACTCGCCAAACCTGCTAAACTAAAGTTTGGACTCCTGCCAATTTTCCCTGCCAAACTACGGATGATCACTGTTCACTGATTTTTCTGAACACTGATCACTGATCACTGAATCTTGTGCCAACGCACCGATTGCAACTCCAGACGAAACACGTCCCCATCCTTTTCGACATGTTCAACCTGCACCGGCAAATAATGCAAATTCGACGCACACCACAAAGTCGTGCGCCGTTTGCTGTTGGATGACTGACGTTCATACTTCACGGTTTCCAATTGACCTATGCCCGTATTAACAGACTCCCGGCCGATAAATTTTGGTCTATAGACGCGAATTTTGCCTTTGTTGGCAATTTTGTACTTAAGTCGCCGCTTGCCTTGCTTCAAGTCTTGCATCAACACCACTTGATAAACCAATCTATCAAGTGTGCCTTCTTCAAGCGGTATCACCTTGGTTTCACCTTTATACAGGCTTGTAGCCTTTTTGCGATACCAGTTAAATGAGATGCGGCTATATCGATCTTTGTGCCCAGTCTGACGATAGGTATATTTCGAGGGGAGGACTTGTCCATTCACTAGCCTAAACTCACTACGTTCATCAATACGAATATCTTTGAACAAAGATAAAAAGCCAGTGCTCCCAGCATGGGTTTCAAATACCCATTTGTTATCTCCCTGATGGGTTAAAGTGCGGGTACCCTCACCCACAGACCACCCTTTGGCATAAAGCCCATACGTGGCGGTAAACGGGGGTAGAAAAGAGTCGGCCGCATACAAGCCACCACTGAATAACAACAATAAACCAACAAAAACGTGTTTCATAAGCACTCCTTTAGTCTATTCAAAACGATATGAGGTTCGATTAATATTAATCTTTATTAAAATATATGAAAGCATTTTATTAAAATGTCTTCACAACCTTAAATGGTGCGAACCCAGCACCGGAATGAAGTAGCTCTATAAGTAAATCAAGAGCTTCTGGAACGACTTTTTTAATGATGCCTATCGCACCATTCAAATCGGCATTGATAATACCCTTAGACCATCGATACAATCCTCTGCTAATACGTTTACCGGTAAAGCTATGTGATTCACCCTCTTTATAAACTGGCAGTGGGTCATTGTCTAAATGACTTGATTTGGAGGTATAGGACTCTTCGGTAAAAACAACATCAATACCTTTTTCTTCGGCTTTATATTCAATCATCGCTTTGAATTTATCATAAGGAATTGAAACAAAGTTTTGGTTATTCTTTTTCCCTGTATTGATTTTCTGTTTCCAGTGTTTGTTTTCACCGATAATAATTAAACCACTGTTAGTTTCTACCGCATAATCAATAATGTTTCTACTCGCTTTATGAAGGTAATCATCTTTTTTGACAGACGAGCAATTGAATGACTTGTACCTTTGTTACCGATAAACGACATCAGTTTAGCTTTCTTCTGATTAAAGTATTGATTGATGGATTTTAACGGTTTGCCATTTATCAAGTTATGATTCACATCTGGTTGATTTGAAACTAATGTAGCTAAGTTATTTAATCCAAGGTCAATACCTAAAACATTATCATGAGTTAATTTATCATTTGACACTTCTTTTTTATAAACAACTTCAATCACAAAATGTGGGAAAACGGATTTGATGGTCTGTTAATTGACATTGTTGATTAGTAAAGATAACAATGTTCAACCCCTTTTCCTTGTCCTTATATTTGGGTAATTTAGGTCTCACCTTGAATTTATCTGGATTCTGTTTATACTCCTGATTTTATTTAAAAAACGATTTCCAATTTTTGGAAACTAATCTTAAAACTTGTTGTGAGGACTGTGCCGGCAAACCTTTATAAACTTCGGTATAATCTCGTTTGATTATCTTATCCATCAAACTATAATCAATAATCTTATGGTTTTTTATAAAATTTTGCCGCATAATAAATGTGGCACAATTATAGAGATTTTTCGAGGCATAAGATAAATCAATTAATTGTTGATTCATATCGACAATATGTCGTTCAACTCGAGGAACGATCATCTATTAATTCCTTAATTAATTTTCTTGAAAAGTTTCATTGAGGAACTTTGTAATAGCTTTAATACTTTCTGTTCTTTCATAAACAAAAAAATAACATATTTTATAATTATTACAACCTATTTTTTAATATTATTTAATATATTTGGTAACTATAAATTGATAGAAGTCCAGAAGGGCAAGGGGCAAAGGGAAAGGGTAGTGGGCAATGATCGTAGCTATTAGTTACTTAGGATTGTTACTGCTACCAATTAGTTACTCGCTTGTCAAGGCTCAAAATTACCCATTCTCGGAATCCGTTTTTATTGAATTGTTTTGCCTCGAACCCATTACCCATTACCCATTACCCATTTTTATGAATTCCGACATTCCCGCCTTTCAATCTGCTCACGTCTTAATTGTAGGTGATGTCATGCTAGATCGTTATTGGCATGGTGTCACATCGCGTATTTCTCCAGAAGCCCCCGTGCCCGTCGTTCACATCAACCAACAACAAGAACGTCCGGGCGGTGCCGGCAATGTCGCCTTTAATATCAGAGCACTGGGCTCAGATGTTACCCTAATTAGCGTCACCGGCACCGATGAGGCGGCCGAGAGCGTCAAAGCACTCTTGACAGCAAAAGGCATACATTGCGCGTTTATTCGGTTAGCCGATGTACACACCGTTACCAAATTACGTGTCCTCAGTCTTCATCAACAACTCATACGGCTAGACTTTGAAGACTGTTTCACCAAACTAGATACGCAGTTGGTGCAAACTCAAATGCAAATCCACCTCAAAAATGCCGACGTGGTTATTTTATCCGATTATGGCAAAGGAACGTTAGCTGATACACCCACAATAATTCATTGTGCCCGTGCTGTCAACAAACCTGTTTTGGTAGATCCTAAAAGCAACGATTTTAGCAGATACCAAGGGGCCACTGCCATCACGCCTAATATGGCGGAGTTTGAAGCGGTTGTCGGCCCCTGTGCTACACAAACTCAATTGGTTGATAAAGGCCAAAATTTGCGCGAACACTTGGGCTTAGAAGCCCTGCTGATTACTCGCAGCCAAGACGGCATGACGCTGCTACGGCAAGGCCATCCGGCTTTACACTTGCCCGCCCATGCGCGTGAAGTCTACGATGTGACTGGGGCCGGTGATACGGTGATAGGTGTCTTAGCGGCCGGCTTGGCCGCCGGACAGGATTGGGTGAGCGCTACCGCACTGGCTAATCTCGCGGCCGGATTAACGGTGGCTAAACTTGGCGCTGCGACAGTCAGTGTTGCCGAACTTGAACATGTCTTTTGGCCCCACAAGCAACATGGCAAAGGTGTGCATGATGCAACCACTTTACAAGCGGCCGTCAAAGCCGCGCAATTGGGCGGAGAAACGGTGGTGATGACTAACGGTTGTTTTGATATTCTACACGCTGGACATGTCCAATATTTAACGCAGGCGCGACAACTGGGTGATCGCCTGATTGTCGCCGTCAATGATGATGACTCAGTACGCCGCTTAAAAGGAAATAGTCGCCCAATCAATAACTTAGAAAAAAGAATGGCCGTATTAAACGCGCTTTCCAGTGTCGATTGGGTAGTGCCCTTTTCCGAAGACACGCCAGAAGATTTGATTTGTCAGATTTTACCGGATGTGTTAGTCAAAGGGAGCGACTATCAAGTACATCAAATTGTGGGCAGTGAGTGTGTACTGGCACACGGTGGGCGGGTACTGACTTTGGATTATTTAGAGGGCTGCTCTACCACCGATATTGTCGCTGGCTTGGGACTACTTGCAGAATAATCTACCGATTTTCTTAGCGAAAATGGCAGTGAAAGGACTTTGCTTCGCTACGCGCAGCGAAGTACTCCAAACGACCGTTTTTAGTCTTATGACGAAAAATTATTAGCGAAAATGGCAGTGAAAGCACTGAGCGAAGCAAGCTCCGCTTTGAACGGTGGACAAGCGGTTATACGGAACGTGCTTCAAATCCGTGTGCAGAACAAAGTGAACCTGTCATTAAATTCCTAGTTAAATTATCTACTTGCTTATGTAATCTATTCATTTTTCATTTCCAGGCAAAAGTTTGTCGCTTTAAAAACTTTTGCCTAGAATTCATTTTTCATTTTTCATTAGTATATACGTCATCACAGAAAAATTGACAGCAACGAAAATTTGACAGCAAGCTTTTTTTTCAAGGTTGCCACGGGTTTACCATTTACCAATTACCAATTACCAATTACCAGCTATGATTATTGTCACGGGCGGTGCTGGATTTATCGGCAGCAATATTGTCAAAGCACTCAATGAGCGCGGCTATACAAAAATTTTGGTCGTGGACAATCTAACCAAAGGTGAAAAATTTAAAAATCTGGTGGATTGTGACATTTATGATTATCAAGAAAAAGACGCTTTTTTAAAACGCATTGTGACGCAGGAATATTTTACCGCTCATATAGACGCATTCTTTCATCAAGGCGCCTGTTCTAGCACGACGGAATGGGATGGGCACTACATGATGACGAACAATTATGATTATTCTAAAACCATGCTCCATTATTGCTTAGCCCAGCATATACCGTTTTTTTATGCGTCCAGTGCCTCGGTTTACGGCGATGGCACAGTCTTTAAAGAAGATCGTCGCTTTGAGGCCCCGCTGAATATGTACGGCTATTCAAAATTTTTATTTGACCAATATGTGCGCAAAATTCTTGAAACGGCTACCTCACAAGTTGTAGGATTTCGTTATTTCAATGTATATGGTCCTCGTGAACTGCATAAAGGCAGCATGGCAAGCGTTGCCTATCATTTTAATCAACAATTACTAGACGATGGAGAAGTGAGACTCTTTGAAGGCAGTGATGGTTATGCCGACGGCAAACAACGCCGTGATTTTGTTTATGTAGGTGATGTAGCCGAGGTGAATTTATGGTTTATGGATAATCCAAAAAAATCCGGCATTTTCAATGTAGGCACCGGCCGCTGCCAGAGTTTTAACGACGTTGCCCGTGCCGTCATCGCTTGGCATGGGCGCGGCAAAATTAAATACATTCCCTTTCCTGAACATTTAAAGGGCCGCTATCAGAGCTTTACGCAGGCTGATATTACCGCCTTGCGTGAAGTCGGTTACGACAATTCTTTTAAAACCGTGGAAGAAGGCGTAAAAGAATACTTGGATTGGTTGAATGCTAAAAGAAACCAAGCTTCTTGAAGAAACTTGGTTTATCCCCACATACAAAGACATAAAAATACCGATAGAGGCTCCTCACGCTACGCTAAGGAGCCCTACCATTGCTGTTACTGCGGTTATAAATTCGTTTTTATAACGAACCGAAGGGAAGCTATGCTAATCCTTGTAGTTATACTGAAAGTATAACTTCTTTTAGGAATAAACGGATTTTTAGGATTTGAAATTTGAGTTGAAAATCTGCTAGTCTGCTAATTCAATCCCTTATTTCATTTTCACTCTTTTTCAAGTACGTTCCGTATGTGGTTAGAAATCCGTTTTTATAACGAATCCTTGTAGTTAGTTATTGCGGTTTATAAATCCTTTATTCTAACGAATCCTTGTAGTTATTGCGGTTTAAAATCCGTTTTTATAACGAATCCTTGTAGTTATTGCTTGCGGTTTAAAATCCGTTTTTATAACGAATCCTTGTAGTTATTGCAATTCACCCTGTTTCAATCCCATCACAGGAAAATCACCATGACTAAACCTTACAAAGGGCTCCTTTTCTTATTATTATTTGCCGCACTATCGGTATGGGCAGATGAAGCCACCAAGAAATCGGCCGCCCAAAACGCCAAGCCAAAATGGTACAGCACCGATACCGACGGTAAACCACGCATTCATCTCTACTTTTTCGGGTTGAAAAGGTGTCCACATTGCCGCGAGGCTAAACCCTTTCTGCCTAAGTTAACAGAAAGTTATCCGTGGCTCCAATTGCATCAATTGGAATTAATGGGAAATAGAGACAATATCAACCTCTACATCAAAATGGCTAAGAGTCTTGGCAAAGAGGCTCGAAGTGTGCCCGCGTTTTTGTTTTGCGAAAAAATGAGGGTTGGTTATGGCGGTGAAAACACGACGGGCGCGATGCTTAAACAACAATTAGAAGCCTGCTATCAACAACGCGCCCAACGCCTCAATCCCATGCCACAGAGAAAAAAAACCGAGTAAAGGCGAAATGGTTGATCGTTTGGTTGGTAAATGAAAAATGAACAATAACAAAATATCTTTCAGTTCACCAAGATGTTTTTATGATTGACTGATTTTACCTAATTAAATTCAACCATTAATTCTTATGTAATCTTGGAGTCCAAAAACCATTCTTTCTTGAAATCCAACTAGAGATATTCAGATAATTAGTCCCCTTTTGGGGACGAAAGCTTGTCTAAAAACGCAGTAATCTCGCTACGCGAGATCACGGCTTGTGCTGTTGGCAGCCAAAGAAATTAGTTTTCTGAAAATCTATAAAAAGTCCAAGGTAAACCTTGGACTGAAAAAACGAGTTTTCGTTTGGGAATTGGAGATTTAAGCGAAAGCGAAAAAAGCTCCCTTTGACAAAGAAGGGGAAGGAGGGATTGAGATTGACGAAAGAGGAAAAGCGGATATTTGTTTACAATGCGAATTAAAGTTGAATTGAGTTTTATAAAATATTTCGCAAAAGGTGGATTTATACTCAGCACCGTTACAATAATAGCTCTTTACACACCCCAGCCTCAATGCCATTAAGTTAAGCAAGGGCTAGAGCAACTTGCTGAGAGAGAGCTACTCAACCCTGACGGGTTGTAACTCGTCAGGCAACTAAAGTAGAGTTTTTTAATCGCAGCCTTGGCAAAAGCCAAGGCTTTTGCTTAGCATTGGCCCCCAAAAAAGCCTAGAATGTGTTGCTGCACTCAAATAAAGCGCAACTTATGACGGGGTGCAGTATAGTAAGCTATTGTTCTTTTTCATTCTTCATTCGCGTTTTTACACCTTGGGAATATTCTCCGAATAAAAAATTTCCGTCATTTCGCGGCGCAAGCGTCTCTCAATTTTATCCTTTTCATATTCAGACAAATCTGATGCCTGTATCTCAAAGAGATAATTGTCAAGCTCAAACTCTTTGAGCATCATCTTGGTGTGAAAAATGTTCTCTTGATACACATTCACATCTATCATCTGATAGCGTGCCCTAGTCTCTTTGGCAAGATAGTTTTGAATCGAATTTATTTTATGATCAATATAATGCTTGCGCCCACCCTTATCACGAGTAAACCCGCGCACCCGATAATCCATAAGAACAATATCAGAATCAAAACTATGTATCAGATAATTCAGGGCTTTTAGAGGTGAAATTAGGCCACAAGTAGACACATCAATATCAACACGAAAGGTGCTGATACCATTATCGGGATGGCTTTCTGGATAAGTATGCACGGTGAGATGACTTTTATCAAGATGGGCAACCACCGCGTCAGGCAAAGGCCCCGGCGCTTGCTCATTAGACAGGCGCAGTGAAGCACTATGCTCCTCACAAATCAGCAAGCATACGCTCGCCCCTTGCGGCTCATAATCTTGACGTGCCACATTGAGGATACTGGCACCTATAATATCCGCTACATTGGTCAAAATCTGAGTCAGACGCTCGGCATTATAAACATCGTCAATGTATTCCAGATAGCCTTTGCGCTGCTCATCAGTTTGAGCGTAGCAAATATCGTAAATATTAAAGCTTAAAGTTTTCGTAAGATTATTAAAACCTTGCAGCTTAAACTTAAATTTTTTGGGGTTTCTGGTCGTCACTCACGTCACACCTGTTATCAGTTATTAGTTATCAGTTATCAGTTATAGACTGTGAAGCACACGTACTGCCCAATGGGAGGCTACCAAAATAGAAAATAAAAAATCGCTGTCAAAAAACAATACCTTCGCTAAATAACATACCAGAATGTAGTCATCAGGCTGCATAAAGTCAAGCGACTCGCTTGTTTTGACAAGGGCCGTGCGCGTGGGTGTGATCCCTTTATGAAAAAATGGAGCGGGTTCGCGCACCGGATTGAAATTAATAAACTATTGATTTTAAATATAAAATTGATAGGTGGCTGGTAACGCCTTTGAACGGACTCATTTTTATTAAATTATAAATTAAAACAATAGTTTATACTATTGGCAAAGGAAGGTATTGAAAAAAGGGATGAGAAATCAATGGTACCGTCTTGCTATCTGGCACTTGGCAATAAAAACAGTGTGCGCCATCTCGGTGAGTGTGCAGGGCGGTAGTCCAGTCACACGCGGTTGCAACAAAAAGGCATACCATTTATCCACTTACCGGGGTGACTCAATAATAACCCAATCGAGATAGGTGTTGGGGGCCTGCAAGTGTTTTCAAAACGATGAGGTGAGAGATTATCAATGCCCGAAGTCAGACAAACATTATCCTCGTCCGGCGGTGGCCGCCACTGGCACTTTCATGCCCAACCAATTCACATTTCATGCGCACCAGCATCATAATAAATAACATGCGACATGAGACCACCCCAGAATGGGGTTGGCATGGCAAGCAAGAGGGGTGTATATCAAGGAAAGAAAAATGGTGGCTATGGGTGGACTTGAACCACCGACCTCGGCGTTATGAGTGCCGCGCTACTAACCAACTGAGCTACATAGCCGATGTGAATTATCGAAAGGTGCGCTATTATGAATAGTTCGCAAGAAGATGTCAAGCAAAAAAAAATCGCCTCAAAGCGCGTGATATAGATAGATGCCCAGAAAATGGTTGCTCAATCAATAAATTGCTCAGGACAATGGGGTATGTTTTGGCATGAGACTAAAAGCAAGAGGGGTATTAAAGCCAAGCGACTTTGGTGGCTATGGGTGGATTTGAACCACCGACCTCGGCATTATGAGTGCCGCGCTACTAACCAACTGAGCTACATAGCCGATATGAATTATCTAAAGATGGACTATTATGAATAGTTCGCAAAAAGATGTCAAGCACATTTTCATCCTCTCCCAGAAGGAAGACTTCAAGCGAGGTACCTTTTCCGCCAGCAAAGCGAATCTTTGCACACAAGTAAGTATGTGATTGTAAATAATCACAATGATGGCCTCGTTAATGAATGACTCACTTATTCTTTGAGTTATTTATACTGGGCACTGCTATAAACTGAGTTTGAAGTCCTGCACGAGCATAAGAGAAATCTGACTCGAAGGCCCCAAGATTTCTTAGCAATGCTCTTCATTCCAAAAGCGCAATAATAATTTGCTTATGTAACAATTACATAAGCTACATAAGCTAATTATCATGACTTGTGTGCTTATGGTAGCCAGCAGAAAGGTTGGGGTGAGGGGGTTGACACCACAAGCCTAATGTGATTCATTAGCAATGACCAATTATCGCTCTTCTACCGTTTCATAATCATGGGTAATTTTAGCCGCCTTACCCAACATTTGAGAGACGGAGCAATAGGTTTCAGCGGACAAATCAACGGCCCGTTTCACTAGGCTTTCTTTTAAATCACGCCCGGTGATTATATAGTGGACATGAATTTCAGTAAAGACTTTTGGATGTTCATCGCGCCGGGTACCCTCAACTTCTATCACGCAATCAGTGACATTTTGCCGCTGCTTTTTAAGCATGCTCAAAACATCCATCGCCGTACAACCGCCCAACCCCATCAACATCATTTCCATGGGACGGACACCCAAATTACGTCCACCGATTTCGGGGGCACCATCTATCACCACACCATGCCCACTGCCCGCCTCAGCTACCAAGCAAGCATTTTCTACCCATTTGACACGCGCTTTCATCACTCAAACGCAGCTTAAAGCCGCCCTCCCAATGTAAAAAAAAAAACCATATCCCGTAAAATAGGCTGAGCATTCTAACATAGCCGTAAACAGTTTGATAGACCAAAAACAAATCAAAAGGCTTGCCTCTTCTTCCCCTTTGGGTGAAAATGCTCAAAATTTTCGATGACGGTGACAACTAGAAATAATTAAAATTTATAAATCCGATTAAAAAAAATCTGATTTCTTTGACATTTATAAACTTCGTTAAATAACAATAAGTTAATAATTTCAGCAAAAGTTGTTCCGATATTGACAGGAAATAAAGCGCGTGGTGTAAGTACCGGTGCAAAAGTTTTCCAGTATTATGTTTTTCTTCAAAAGAGAGCGGAATAGTTTTTGCCTATAAATAGCCCCCTTTGCCAAACCGAATAAATGCAACACATCATCAACCGATTGCACACTTTTGTCGGTCAGTTTTTAACCACTATCACTCAACTCTCTGATAAGAAAGTGATTTTGTAAACTGAAAATGAAACTGAAGTTCATTTTTCATATCGAAATTCGCATTTTGAAACTTTCACCACACAGATTTATAACTCAATGTTCAAGTTTTCAAGAGAGAGAGTTCACCGTCTTAGCCTTGAAATAAATTTCAAAGCTAAAAGCGTTAGGAGGCTAAAGCCGACTGAAATTTTATCACTCACTGACGAGGCTAACGAGGCGAGTCACCTTTAGGTGAAGAAAGTTTTTAGCCTTAGAATTTATTCTAAGGCGAATAGGGGCACAGATTCATCGAAGTGGATATTAGATATTATTAGTATATTAGCAAATGCTAACTTAAACATTGAGTATAAAGGTCTTGCACTATTAATCTTGTAAAAATAATATTTTGGCCGGATCGATGGCGGCACCGAGCGATGAGTTACTGAAAACTGATATACTTATTTTATGAACGTGTTGGCGATTTATCGATATCACCGTTCAAGCTTTACAACAGATAACTGATAACTGATAACTTTTCCGGTAGCAAAGTCCAAGTGAGCACTTAGGTTATTTCTCTAATAAATTTTTATATTAAACTCGCTCTGTCGAACCATAACCCTTCCATTATTGAACCGGGTTATTGTTATAAAATTATGAAATTTAAAGACTATTATAAAATAATGGAGGTCTCATCAAATGCGAGCATTGACGAGATTAAGCAAGCTTATCACCGGCTCGCCCGTAAATATCATCCCGATATCAGCAAAGAACCCAATGCTGAAGCTAGGTTTAAAGAAATCAATGAAGCTTATGAGGTACTCAAAGAGCCACAAAAGCGGGCAGTCTACAACGCCAGCTTCAAGGTCATTCTACCTTATAGTTATGCTTGGTTCGTTGCCAAGAAAAATGCGTTCAGGCGTACCACGGCCCAAAGATATGCCAAGAAAAAGGCTCGCCGGCGTGCCAATTTTTTGGGGCGTAAAGCCAAAGTGCCTACTTATGCCCGGGCGCACACTCTTGAGGAGAGCAGCATGAAACCTACCAAAAAATTTCCCCTGATTTTAATGAGTGTCTTTGTACTTGTCTTGGTGGCTATAATTTTAGGTGTTTTTTTAGCCATGGAACACTTTGACAAGTGGCAAGACCATCAGCAAGTCATGGCGGCCATCTTACAGGGCGATGAAACGGCCATTGAAAGCTTTGAACGACAGGGTGTTGAAATCCAGAAACAAATTCTCGAAGGCGAGCATGTCAAAAAAGCCTTGGTTGATTATTACCTCCAACACGCTGATCGTCCAATTCTGGCACAATTAGAGACTTATGACGAAACCATTGAGACCGAGATTTTAAAAGATGACGAAGTTTATCGCGCTTTGAAGGCCCACTATTACCCCCAAATAGAGGCCGAACTTGAAGCCGATAATTTCAACCTTGCACACTCAAAGTTAAAAACGCTCAAGAATAAATATCCCCATTCGAGGGAATTGTCTGATAAATATGAGGAAATCGACAACCTGAAACAGCAGCGGTTGGCCGAATTGACTCAACAATATGCACAATGCCTAAACCAAACGCTCAAACCCCTGCTCGAAAGAACACACTGTATGGCGGAGGCACGGCGAAAAATTGAGCATGTCGGCATAGAGCATACCTTACCCAGTGATCCCAATTTGCCGGCGATGTATACTGAAGAAATCGAACACGCCTTGGCCGAGAAAAACTATGAACACGCAGAAAAAGTATTGTTAGATTGGCAAAATCTACTCCCCAAACCCTCAGAACAACGCGACGCGATGCAGGAAAAATTAACCCTTTACCGACAAGTCGAAAGCATCATTGCCGATCTCACTGGAACGAATAAAGAACAAATTGTCAAGAGACTCAATCAACTGACGGTCGATGAAACATTTCAAAAAGAAGTGCTTGGGCGGCCTGATGTCCAAAATAGTTTACTTCGGTATCACCTCGATGAGGCACTGGCGCTAGTCACAGCCGAAGAGGGTCAAGTTGATATTAATCCAAGAACGGTACTCAAGTTAGAACAAATCGTCACGGTAGCGCGTAAGGAAGAAAGTACACCACCACCACCAAAGTTCGTTCCGCCAACGCCTTGGTACGCTGATTCAACCTCGCAACGAAAACCAACACAACCGACGAGCCAAGTCGCTAACCTACTGCAAGAATGTCAAAGGCACTATGAGGCCAACCGCCTCACCACCGGCAGACAGGGTACCGCGCTGTCTTGTTATCGAACCGTCCTGAAACGAAACCCGGGTAATCGGGTGGCAAAAAAGGGATTGAAAGCGATAGAAAACCGTTACAAGCACTGGGCTGAAAAGGCCTTACGTTTGAACAAACTGGACAAAGTCCAAATTTATATAGCGGGCTTAAAAAAAGTGAGTCCAAACTCGCGGAGTTTAGCGCAGTTAAGACGGCGTCTAAAGGCCGCCAAAACCGCACCGAAAGCAACACCGAGGCCAAAATCAACGAAACCGAGGCCAAAGCCAAAATCAACGAAACCGAGGCCAAAGCCAAAATCGCCACCAGCCAGAGTGGTCAGAAAGCCATCGAAACCAAAACCAGTATCGGCCCCCCCTCCGGTACCTGTGAGTTGCGAAGGGTGCAATTGCTCTGACCTTCTCAAGCAATTGTCAATGGGAGTCAAGCCTCTGACACGGGCGCAACAGAATTATTTCCAAACCCGGTGTCGTTGAATTTGGATCAGGAGTCCAAACTTTAGTTTGGACTCCTGCGCGTGAGGCGATAAATCGCCTACTACAAACGGGCCTTTTCCGTACGGTATGGCATTGCCCCATTTGATGCCATTTATGGTTTGAGTCTCTCAAAACAGACGAGTTGTGATTCCGTCCAAAGCTTTAGCTTTGGATTCCAGCATCCCTCAAATTGAGTTCACACTCAGTTCAATTGTCTTTTCGCCATTCGGAAAACTTTATTTTGGTAGGAGTCACTCTCTATGTATCACACTAACCAATTGACTAAATTGGTTTTTTTTATATTATGCTGTGGAACGATGCTCGTTTCATGCGTCACGCCAAAAACCCAGCCGCCAAAAAAGGCACCGACCGATTTTGAGGTTGCCGTGCGTACCATGGCTAATGGCTTGCTGGAACAAGCCATCAACCACCCAAAAATATTGGAAAGTCAGGAGCAAACGTTGATGGTTATAGACAGGTTTGTCGATGCCAACAGCGGTGAGGTGGTCGAAAAAGTCAGTCGGCGGATTGAACAAATTATACTCGACGAAAGTCAGAAACACTTGGACCAATTGACTATTGTTAAATTCACGCCGCAAAATCTACAAAAAGCCCAATATATGATAAGCGGTGTCATTGATTTTAATAACCCTGAAAGGAAAGGTTATCATCGGGTTTCAGTCTCGATATCCAGTTTGGGGAAGACCGGAGAAATCCTAGCGGATTCAAGTAGTTTTATTTCAGCCAAGGATTTGGACTATACACCGACACCCAAGTATCAAGACAGCCCCATGTATCTTACCGGCAAACACTTTGGAGACCTTGCCACCCTCGCGGCGAGTCTGGCTGGAAAATTACCCCAAAAAGAACAGTATGATTCTTTAGACACCAATACCTTGATTGAAGAAGCGGAAACCCGTTACGATAACCAAGATTACGAAAAATCGTTAGTTTTGTATTACTTGGCTCAAAAACGCCCCGATGGGCAGTCGGTGAAAACTTATGCTGGCTTATATCAAACCACCCTCAAGTTGGTGGGACATCAGGCCGCGGCCGAAGAAGCCTTTGGTAAGCTCCTAGCGGCCAGCGTGAAGGAGAACAACAAGTTTAATCTGAAATTTTTATTTCCGAGGGATTCAACGGAATTTATTGACGATCAACAACTCAGAAATGAATACGCTTTTTGGCTACATCAAATAGCCAACTATTTTAAAAACAACAACCAATGCTTCCATATTGTCGGCCACAGTAGTCAGAGAGGAAATATCGACTACAATTACAAGTTATCCTTATTACGGGCCCAAAAAATTCAAAACCTGATTGGGACCCACTTTCCAGAAGTCACAAAAAGGTCAAAAGTGATAGGCAAAGGCTTTCAAGAAGGCCTTGCCAGTGTCACAGGCAAAGTAAAGAATACCATCGACCGTCGGGTTGAAATCGTTGTAGTTGACTGCTCGCAAATATAACAGTGAACAGTGATCAGTAAACAGTGATCATGAGTCCAAACTTTAATTTGGCAGGAGTCCAAACTTTAGTTTGGCAGTGCCCACAAAGGAGTCCAAACTTTAGTTTGGCAGGAATTCAACCATAGCGGTGACTTCGTATTGCTATCGTTCCATGCGGGAAAGGGACTTATGAGCTAAATGCCAAAATTGTGAGTCAGCGCAAACCGACAAAAGCTATTACTTTTTAACGCGACAGACATAGGGCCATACTTTAATTTGGAAGCTTCCAAAGTATTTTATGGCCCCCAAACAAAACTGGCCCAAATAAACACATAAATGGAAAATCGTCATCAGGGCTGGGCCGGGTTTGCAAGCAAGCCCAGCACGTTTTGCGTTTTTACCCTGCCAAACTAACTAACTTCGGCCGCCAAACTTGGAGTCCTGCCAAACGTTAGTTTGGACGACTGCCAAACTAAAGGGACACATTGCCGTTTTGTCCGATCTACCTAAAAAACTGTGTCGAACACACAGCGTGATCTACTCAGTCAAAAATTTGTCCGAACTGTTGTTATATAACAAATAGGAATATCTACTATGTCAAAATCACAAGTGGTTACTACAGCAGCTTCTACCGCTCTCGGAGGAGGATCAATTGTATATCTCCTTGCCCATCCCGTTGGCAGTGCCGTGGTTTGTGGTGTTTTAGTCGGTGTCAATAGCTATTATTTAATGAAAAAGATGTTCCAGAACAAGCGAGCCAAATCCTAAGCTGACATGAATTACATTTAGGCTTAATTGATACGAGTACTTCTTTTGAGATAAACGGACAACCTTCCGTTTCTTTATCAAGTTGTACTTGTTATTCTACCAATTATAAATAAAGGGTAGTTATGTTATGTTCGTAGTAGTTGCTTTAGCAACTTAGCTAGACTCAGTTCTCCAAGTGCCTACCAAAGCTAACAAGGGCCATGTCAGCGGCCAGCATGGGATAACTTTCGCAAACAATTCTTTGTACTACAATTTTGCCTACATTGGCCGAAAGTACAACTTATTTTGAGATAAACGGACAACCTTCCGTTTGTTTCTCAAGTTGTACTTGTTATTCTAGCAATTAGAAAGGGTAGTTATGTTATGTTCGTAGTAGTTGCTTTAGCAACTTAGCTAGACTCCGTTCACCAAGTGCCTACCAAAGCTAACAAGGGCCATGTCAGGGGCCAGCATGGGATAACTTTAAAAAACAATTCTTTGTACTACAATTTTGCATATATTGGAAGAAAGTACATTTTTTTTGGAGATAAACGGACAAATAAAACCTTCCGTTTGTTTCTCAAATAAGTTGTAAAACGCTTAGGCGATAAATCGCCTACTACAAACATAAACTATCGTGGCTTATCCAACCGTAGCCGGTGTCTCCTGAATCTGTCTTTAATTTGAAATTGATCCCTGACTTTTGCAGTTCTCTTAGGGTTTGAATGAGAGAACGCAAGTCTTTTAAAATGTCTTGGAATTGCCCATAAGGAATATCGACTTCGATTAATTTATCGCCTTCAATACGAACAGCCAGTTTTAATTTTCTCTGGTATTCGCGGATATAAAAATCAAACTGATCCTCTTTAGCGATTTCTTTTATCTTGGCGATGATCGCTTGTTGTTTCAGTTTGTTGATCTTTTTGGTTTTTAATTCGCGCGTTTTTTTCTTGTCATGCGCCTCTTTCACGCGATCAATAAAGGAATAAATTTGTTCAATTTGATAAACTATTCCATAACTGTCAATGAAATCTTCTACAATCAGTTGATTTTGTTTATTAAATTTTATAGTAAATGAATCATCTCTATAATAATAGCCGGACGAGTCATCTTCCTCTTGAACCACAAAATGAACTTGTTCCAAGTCCTTGTCCAAGGACGAACGACGATGTGACATATCGACCCCTTTGATTTTTTTCAATTCGTCTTTGATAGACGAAAGACATTCTTTGTGTTCAAAGAGATTTTTAGTGAGATGCCTGTCACCGATAAAATGTTCCCGTAACATTTTGGCAATCGATCTGGAATTTAAAGACATGGTGTTCCTCGCGCTTGTAACTTAGTTCAATTAACATGGCCGACTCCTATTAACTCACTATAGGCTTCCAAAGGGGCCATGTCAACGTTCATACACGATAGGCTTCCAAAGGGCCATGTTAGCGGCCAGCATGGTATGAGAATGGTGTGGTGGGTTTAGCTTCGCGCAACGAAGTCTACCCACTCGACGCTTGCAGAGTTTGTAGTAGGCGATTCATCGCCTAAGCGTTTACAGTTTGTAGTAGGCGATTTATCGCCTAAGGGCTTGTCATAAAATAACCTAGTCAATTTTGTAGAGCAAATTCTAATAAAATTGATAAAAGTTGTTCAACAAATACTACAAACTTAGGCGCTAAACAAATACTACAAACTTAGGCGCTAAACAAATACTACAAACTTAGGCGCTAAACAAATACTACAAACTTAGGCGCTAAAGCACCTACTACAAACTTAGGCGCTAAACAAATACTACAAACTTAGGCGCTAAACAAATACTACAAACTTAGGCGCTAAAGCGCCTACGCTAAAGCGCCTACTACAAACTTAGGCGCTAAAGCACCTACTACAAACTTAGGCGCTAAAGCACCTACTACAAACTTAGGCGCTAAACAAATACTACAAACTTAGGCGCTAAACAAATACTACAAACTTAGGCGCTAAACAAATACTACAAACTTAGGC
>NBMI01000405.1 GCA_002085445.1 Candidatus Parabeggiatoa sp. nov. 2 | reverse complement strand
AGGGAACCATCTATGTCCAAGCCGCTTTGATCAGAGCTTCTGATCTCGAAGCGGAACTTTTTGAGAACATGATCTTGTCAGAGATGGATACACTGACTTTTGTTGCCAATGAATGTCCGGCTGATGCGGTAGAATCTTATGAGGCGGATGAGTCAGGAACCATAACCATCATCAAATCGCCCTCACAGAATTCCACCGCTAACCCGAACTCGAATCCCAATCCGGGTGGAAAAACCATCTAATTGTCCAATGCCTGAGGCTTCCAGGGGCGATGCCCCTGGCTGTATTAATTTATCCACGACGCTAGGGGCGGTGCCCCTGGCTGTATTAATCTCGCCCCGTTGGGGCTTTAAAGTGGGGTGTTAAATATGGGTTGATTTTGCTCGTTTTTTTCACCCTCTTTTTATTCCATATTCACATTCAACCCCTTCGGGGTTGGGGCCCTTCCCCAGGTTGCACCTGGGGCTATTATCTCGCTCCGCTCGTTACTACGTTTCACATTCAACCCCTACGGGGTTGGGGCCCCAGCATTCAACCCCTTTGGGGTTGGGGCCCTCCACGGCCCTTCCCCAGGTTTCACCTGGGGCTATTATCTCGCTCCGCTCGTTACTACGTTTCACATTCAACCCCTTCGGGGTTGGGCCCTCTCCGGCCCTTCCCCAGGTTGCACCTGGGGCTATTATCTCGCTCCGCTCGTTACTACGTTTCACATTCAACCCCTTTACATTCAACCCCTTTGGGGTTGGGGCCCTCCACGGCCCTTCCCCAGGTTTCACCTGGGGCTATTATCTCGCTCCGCTCGTTACTACGTTTCACATTCAACCCCTATCGGGGTTGGGGCCCTTTCCGGCACTTCCCCAAGTTACAGTCAAAAATGGAATAAAAATAGGGTGAAAAAAAACGAACAAAATCAACCTAGATTTAACACCCTAGCTTCACACTTGGAAATTAAAAGAGTAACAGATGATTATTTATAATCAAGGCAGCTCAATTTCGATACGCCAAAGCACGCCTGAAGATACACCAATCCTGTTTCGTGCTTATACTGATGAAGCTTTTATTCGCCTCTATCGCTCCAATCATCCCTCACAATCAGAAGAACAATTGCGTCAAATGTTAGCAGAAAGGCTTAAACATTCTCCTGAACAAAGAGGTTATATTGAACTGATGATAGTTCATCACCGACTGGGTGCGATTGGTGTAGCCACTTTAGGCGATTATTCAACCATCCATCGCCGCGCCGAATACTTAATAGGCATATTTGACGAAAAACACCGCCGTGGCAAATATGCACTAGAAGCCAGTTTGCTCACACTTGACTTAGCATTCAACGCTTATCACCTGAATAAGCTTTATACTTATGTTTATGACTATAACGATTTTGCGGAAAAAAGTACGGTAAACTTTGGCTTCACCTGCGAAGGAACTTTAAAAAACCATCACTACCTTGTCCATGACAACCGATTTGTTTCTCTCCACATCAATGGCTTGGTGGTGGAGGATTTTCGTCACAATGACAAAATTCGTCGGTTATCCCTAAAAATATTAGGTCGAGATATTACACGGCCTTATGAAGAACTCAAAGCCATTCCGATGGATGAAGAATTGGCGACCAAATATACGGCCCAATTTGAAAAACTGCGTACTTTCTTCTCTCATGCCTAAACCGCCAAGGTTTGACAAACTTATCTCGCCTCGCTCTCAACGAGGTTTCGTTACCGAGCGAAAACGCCCCAGGAAATACCGAAAAGCCCCAACGGGGCGAGATTAATATAGCCTGGGGCAACGCCCCAGGAAATCTTTATATTATGAACGATTACAAAATAATGATAGCCCTCGCAATAATGATGCTGACTGCTTGTAGTGTTGAAACGGCCCCATTCCAACCTCAGCAAATTGAAGCCATTGTTGATGAAAAAGAATTAATCAAAAGAATGTTGATACATTCACTAACACGCCTTCCAAACGGGATGCGAGGTGCGTTGGTTCAGCGCAATTTCATGGGCAAACTTGAGTTAGTGTTCTTAACACCAGCTAAAGACTTGTCTGAAAAATGCCGTACCACCTCTGACTGTTTAGCGGTAATTTACGCCAGCGTCAGTCAAACTGACAAAAAACAGACTAAGATGATGTATAGGATTTATCGTAGCTCACGTATAAGTTGTGCCTGGATAGAGACTTATGACTTGAATTCTTCACAAATGAATGAAGAATTAATAACAACACAAATTCAGGTGCGAGCTTTAGAATGGGTTAAGACTTGTTTTACCGAATAAACAAAACATTGGCGTATAACGAATCCTTGTAGTTGCTTTAATCCGTTAGCTTTAATCCGTTATTATAACGAATCCTTGTAGCTGCTTTAATCCGTTATTATAACGAATCCTTGTAGTTACTTTAATCCGTTAGCTTTAATCCGTTATTATAACGAATCCTTGTAGTTTGGGCCGCGAAAAGTAGGCCATTCACCAAAACAACTGAATCAATTCGGCAACCTGGCCCTCAATGAGCGTCGGGCGGGTAGAGCGTAGCGTAACCCACCGTACTCACTAACAAGTACAACGGATACGCGAAATAAACGGATAAAAGTTTGGAGTCCTGCCAAACTAAAGTTTGGACTCCTGATTACTGATTACTGATCACTGATTACTGATTCAATCCACCGTCGAATCAGTTCTACTTGAAAACGATATCCGCCTTCGACGGTTTCAATCAGTTCACGTTGTAATAAGTTTTTTAGGCTCTGTTCCAATTGCTCCGGAAAATGTTCAGCTAATTGCGCTCGATTCACACAAGCGCCTTCGCCTTGTGCCGCTATAAAACGTAAGACGGCTAAACTCGTCGCGGAAATTTGCTCCGTTACAATATTAAGAAATAAAAAATGACTATTCTCTAAAGCATTTTCAATCGCCGCGATTACATCGTCTACTTGCGCTATCCAGCGTTTTTCTACCGGTTGTTCATTTTTCTGCGTCACAATTTCGGAGCACAGCAGTTGTACTAAATAAGGGTGGCAACGGGTTAATTCCAAAACTCGTTGGCTGGCTTCTGGCGTATAAGTTAGGCCAAAATCGGCCATGGGCTGTTCAATCAACTGTCGCGCTTCGTTTTCTTTGAGATAACTAATATGTAGGGTTTGCACATTAATTAAATAGCTTGCCCAGTGTTCAAGCTCGTCCAACGTGTGTGAGCCAGAAAACAGAATCTTTAAACGGGGGCGATGTTGGATTAGGTGGCGAAAAAAGCCAAGTATCTTGGTTCCATCTAAATCTCCCCTTACAAAGGTCTTGTTGAGGGCCTCAAACTCATCCAACATCAATAATAATAGATTGTTTTCTAGGCTAATTTCTACTTCATTTAACCACTGAACAAAACGGCTAAAAGGATCAGGGGTTAAAGTGTCACGGGTTAAAGTCGGTAACGTATAGCCACTGTTTTGTGCTGAGTATTGCATCTCACTGCTTAGGTTATCAAAAAATCCCGCATCATCCTTCGCCAGAGAAGGTAGGCCTTGCAAGTCTACAAACAATGGTATAATGGTACTGGGCAACAATCGAGTCAAGTTATTTAACAACGAAGTCTTGCCCATGCGCCGTTGTCCATACAATAGCAGTGGCGGACAAGGTTGTTTGCGTAAAAACTGTTCAAGACGTTTGCTGATGTTAGTGCGCCCGACAAAAATCTCTTGTTGGGCGGTGAGCGGCAACGCAACCACATAAGGATTATCAATTTCTCCTTCATATTCAGTGGCATAATCTAAGATACGCGTTGATCGCCAATGGTCTACAATCGGGCGAAATCGTTCCGCATACTTTTCACTGCTACGCGTTAATTCTCGCAGTAAACGCTCTAAACGTTCTTCGACATCTTTGAGTGCTAGGCGTTGGTTGTAAGAACTATTTTGTTTTAAGGCTGCTGCCACATCTTGGCTGAGACTGCCCAAACTCCGTAATAAAGAATTGGCTGGCCCCGTTAACTCGCGCGACGCTGTCACAGTTTTGTAAACGCCGGGCATCCAATTCGATTTGGGCCGCTTGGGCGGCCCAGCGTTGCCGGGTTGTACTGACATAAGTAATAGCCGCCTGTCCTTCCGTTGGATAACGCTCCGAGACAGTGACGAGATAGTCTTCTAAACCATAAAGTGGTAAGTGTTGCCGTTCATCCCAACAGACTGAGTGCCAACGGAATAAACTGTGCTTTAAACCACTTTGGCGCGAATCCTTTTCTTGAATCCGGTTCAAACGGCGTTGTTCAGCGCGATACACTAATAAATTCCAAGCAGAAACAATTGGATACAGTAAAAGTGCTTGCCACCGATGCCAAGTTAAACCCAACAAGGTTACACCAACAAGTCCGATCAAGCCTAAAGAATGAGTCTGAATGAATGGTTCGATAAAACGACTCAATAAATGGGTGTCGTCGCGCAATAGAGTGGCACTCAGGATTGTCCAAGGAGAATAGTCCAACTTATAGAGAAAAATATAAATACTTCCGCTCACCAAGACTCCACTGATGATACCTGCCCAATCTGAGGCCTTCTGTTTAGCGAATAGATAAGGAAGCGCAAATAATAAACTGGCCCCTATGCCTATCATTGTTCCAATGGCAATCCCTATTAATATCTGGTTCTGAGGTTCTGTATGCAATATCACCACAAACAGTGCGCCACTGATGAGGCTAAACACAAAACCCCAGAGGAGGGATTTTTGCCAAGTATGTCCATGCAGCTTGAGTATGCTACTGAGGAATACCACTAGAAAGAGGGTAATGAGGGTAGCATAAGCTAAATCAAATATAATGACAGCATTCTTTAATCGGGGCAATAATAGTTCAATAAAGAGTTGTTTTGCGAGGAAGGTTGCTAACTGACTCACAATCAACAACATCAAAACCGTGATAATGGCCCCTATTAAAATGCTACCGATTTGCCGCACCCATGAATGGGAGTTTGTTTGAGATGACAGCGTATTGTTAATATTACCGGCCATACTGAGTATGAACAGGACAACACTGATTATAAAAATATCTGTGTTTACATTGCTGTTTAAATGAGTATTGATGCCTAGCCAGATTCCTAGCACGGTTCCGGTGATGAGACTGGCAACCAATGCAAAAGGCACGGCAATAATCATCGCTCCGATAAGGCCTCCGGTAAAGGTTAAAGCCATGCCATAGCTGACACCCCAAAGAGTCGCGTCAATAGAGGTGGTTGCTATTCATACCACGGTACCGATTATGATTCCGCTCCAGAGTGGGTAGATACCTAAATAGAGTAGCAATAAACGCCATAATTGCGGATTTCGCCATTGGCTACGTTGCAAGCTCGCTAACGCAAAGTCAGGTGGAAGCGTTGGATCAATTTGTTTTAGAAGGTGCCGCCAAGCAGAGGGGCGTAGTAATAGCCATGCTAGGAGTTGTAGGCTGGCGAGCAGTAAGTTGGATGATAAGGTAGGGGAATTGTT
>NBMI01000030.1 GCA_002085445.1 Candidatus Parabeggiatoa sp. nov. 2 | reverse complement strand
TGGAAAAACGTGTCGCTCTGAAAAAATCCTGAATTTACCAGTCCCCTTTAGGGGACTTTAGCTTTGAGTCTTTCTCGTTTATTTGTTAACTTAATGGCATTGAGCGGAAGCAGACGTGGGAGCGGGAGCGGGAGCGTTAGAGTTAGCGGGAGCGTTAGCGTTGGCGGGAGCATCTAGTTTTATCTTCTTTCCATTAACCTCTATTGAACAAGCCCCTATATGGGGAATAGTATTAGCATTTTCTTTTGGTATAGGCATAATTGCTGGTTTCTTTGGTGATTCTTCTTCAGACGGGCTATGGACAGTAAAGACAAACTACAATGTCGACTTAAAAACAACTAGCCAAACAACATTCTTATGGATATTGTCTGGTGTTTTTTTTGTAATATTTTTAGCGATAAAATTAGTTTCCCAGGTTCTCTCTGACGATTTAAACCAAAAACTCAATATACTCGCTTATTTTATACTATTAGCCCCTATCGTCTGGACGGGTTTATTGCTTTATCCATTTGTGGCATTAATCGCATTATGGCAATTCCGCCACAGCCAAGTCCAAACTTTCACGCCGGAAAAATTACACTTAACTGCGCCATTTCGTTGGCAAAGTTTTGCCTATCCTTTGCCAGGATTGCGCCGTTATTTATTTCAACTGGCTCAACAACATGACGTAGTTACCGCTTTAATGGTTATACAACAGGTGCAATTGTGGACTTTACAAATGGCTGCTTCTCGCAAAGCGGCACAAGATTTAGCCAGTCATCCAGAGACAGCGATTGCTTTTTGTGGCGAAATGGCTATCCAAACTAATAATGCGACTTTATTGCCAGTCAGTCTGACTGGAAATGTTGGACGCGCCGTTGTTGTGTTAGCCAAACCACAATATGAAGAAAATGAACAACCATTAGCACTATGGGTAGATGATTTTCCACCACCAACACCGCTTTTGGGAAGGTTGCCATTCTTTACCACTCAAAAACAGAAGCAGTTAAAAGATTTCAAAAAAAACCGTCAATCATCTTTATCGGAACGGCTTGAATATGCTTTGCAAGTATTACAACCTTGTCAAGATTATCAAGATATAATCGCTTACCAGACGTTGTTGAGTACTTGGTTGCAATACGCCAAAATCAAGCATTTAGGCGATATTTTATCTATTGCTGAACGATCAGTTTCCGTTCCTCCAGAGTATCCACAATGGATGCAAGGCGGTTGGACAATCTTGCAAGACATCACCAACCAAATCACCGAACTTAAAAATTACCGCCGCTTAGAATCAGCAGAAGCACGGCGACAATATTTGACGCGCCTACAGAAAAAACTGAGTGCGTTAGAATGGAAAAACTTACCCAACTATTGGGCAAACATTGGCAAAGAATTGGTAACCGATTGGACAACGGTACTCGACAAAGCCAAAAAACAAGCCCGCAATTACCTGCGTTTAGAAATTGATTTACCCAAAAATAGCTTATTATTAGGCAAACAGCCGCTCAATCTCCGGGTTCATAATCCTACTAGCTTGGTAGCCGAACACTTACTCATCCAAATGCAAGAAACAGAAGGACTCTTTTGGTGCCACGATAGCACCAAACACCCAATCTTAGAAGGCGGCACTCACACCGACTTACACCTAGAATGTCAAATCTTAACCCCAGGGCGTTATACCATTCGTGGACAATTAACCGCCCAAGACTTAGACGGCAACCCGTTTCAACAACCGTTTGATTTTCAAATCACCGCCGCCGAAGCGGCTGCATTTATAAAGAGCCCGATTATCAACCCTACGTGGTAGGCGAATGCTTAAGCAATGACCGTACCTTTGTCGGGCGCACCGCTTTATTCGCTTGGTTAGCCAGTCTCTGGCGACAACCCGAAGGCAAGCCCACCGTTGTATTAATCGGACAGCGGCGTATCGGTAAAACCAGTTTGCTGCATAAAATTGAACGGGCCGGCTTGGCAAATACGCAGCTTGTTCCAATTTTCATTAATATTCAAGATATTAGCAGCGAATCTGATTTTTTAACCACGACTTGCAACATGATGGCAGTGGCGATAGGGATGGACATCCCCACGCTGGATAAGGCCGAGCCTTATGTAGACTTTAAACGCTTTCTCGCCCAAGCCAAACAACCATTGCAAGGTCGTCGCTTTTTGTTGATGTTAGACGAGGCCGATTTAATACCCGACAGAAAGTTAGGCGACTTGCTTCCCGGCTTTTTGCGGAGCTTGATGCAACAGCACAATTATCCTGCCGTCTTATTATTTTGTGGTACCTTTGCCTTAAAACGCGCCGCTTGGGACTACTCGTCGATTTTATTTAACACGGCCCAATTTAAAACCATCAGCTACTTATCGGCCCCAGAATCGGCCGAACTGCTCCAAAAACCCGTGCGCGACATTCTCGAATTTGATGACTATGTATTAGAACAAGCCCACCAACTGACAAAAGGCCAACCATTACTATTGCAAAGCTTAGGCGCGAATTTGATTGACGAATTTAATAACCTCGTCTGGGCTGGCGAAGAACGCAACAACTACGTCAACTTCAAAGACTTAGAACACGCCGCCCAAATCCTAGTCCAACAACAAGACAATGCCGCCTTCTTAGAACATTGGATACACAGCGACGTAAAAACCCACCGTGTCTTATCGGCCCTCGCGTGGGCCACCGACGAACTCAATCGGCCCCAACTCGACATTGACGGCCTTCTGTCCGCCCTGCGCGAAAACGCTCTCGACTTACCGCGCAAACCCGTCTTTGATATAGTACAACGCCTAGTCGATGAACAGATATTAGAAAGCACCGGGCCGGCCTATCGGTTTGCTGTGCCGTTATATCGGCGCTGGATAGCATGGCGGTGGAAACCAACAACCGTGCGAGAAGAAGGCTTGGAAGATTAGGGGCCAAAATAAAACGATTTACCCCGAAGGGGTATATTAATGAAAACTGAAAACTGAAAACTGAAAACTGATCATTTTACTGTGAAAATACCCATATATAGTACAACGGATACGCGTTCCGAAACGGATTTTCATATTTGGGGGTGGCGAAATAATTTAGCCATGACGATTTATTCATAAACAAAATTTTCATAACGAGTTATTGGCCCATTTTCATTTTCACGGTTTTGAAGTACGTTCTGTATAGAATGTGAATAGTGATTGAGAGGCCCCAACCCCAAAGGGGTTGAATTAACAATGAAAAATGAATAGATTAGAGTTGTCCATTAATAAGCTAATTCCTTGATTTTTATTTAAAAGTATATCGTTTTTTCAATGGGTTACGTTTATTTAGGGTGTCCTACTTGCCCTACAGACTTTTCTGATCTTGCCGCCCAAACCTTAATATTTCATTTGGGGGCCAGGTTTTCAAATTAATTGGGCCCGTTTTTGTGAATGTACTTTCACAGTTTCTAAAACCGAGTGGGTTCTTTTGAGGGCCAGGTTGTCAAATTAATCCAATTGATTTAATTCGTTTATCCGCGTAATTCGTTGTACTTACTTAATTAATTCGCTTATCCGCGTAATTCGTTGTACTTAATACTTAATTCGTTTATCCGCGTAATTAGTTGTACTAAATTCGTTTATCCGCGTAATTCGTTGTACTTAATACTTAATTCGCTTATCCGCGTAATTCGTTGTACTTAATACTTAATTCGTTTATCCGCGTAATTCGTTGTACTTACTTAATTCGTTTATCCGCGTAATTAGTTGTACTTAATACTTAATTCGTTTATCCGCGTAATTCGTTGTACTTACTTAATTCGCTTATCCGCGTAATTCGTTGTACTTACTTAATTCGTTTATCCGCGTAATTCGTTGTACTTAACCGTGAAAACGGGAATGATCCCCCCAAGTCTTGGTACAATAATAGAAAAAAGGCGATAAATCGCCTACTACAAACAATAAACGAGGCGATGAATCGCCTACTACAAACAAACGATTTAAGTATCGATTAAGAATCTGCCGCCCGCTTGCCCACCTTATAGTTAAGGATAAAATGATGATTTTAAAAAAGATTCAATTAACCAATTTTCGTTGTTTTAAACAAATATCGGTCGATTTACATCCCCATTTAAATGTCTTTGTCGGAGAAAATGGTCAAGGGAAAACGGCTATTTTAGACGGTATTGCCGTTGGTTTAGGCGCAGTGCTCACGCATTTGCCCAATGTCAAAGGAATCAGTTTTCGTTCCAATGATCGTTGGCAAGAACTGCCCACCATCAGTGGCGGTACCATACTGACTCCAACCCAGACAACGGCCCTCAATCAAGCACCTTATGTTCGTGTGAGGCTGGAAAGTACCGATGGCATCACTTGGGATAGAACTGAAAAACGTGATCGCAGCAAACAAACCCAGCAACAGATTCCGCCGGATAAAAAACTCAATGAACTGCATCATTTTCTGGAACACATTATCAACGATATTCAAGCAGGTTTGCCTACCAATCTGCCCGTTATGGTTCATTATGGCACTGATCGAGCGGGCCGTTCCAGTTTATCGGCTTCTCAACAAAGTTATTTTAATAAAACCTTCAATCGTTTTAAAGCCTTAGAAGAGGCCATGAAACCCAACTCGCGTGTCGATTTCATGCTAGAAGGCTTTGCATTTCAAGAAGATATTGAACGTCGTGAAAAAGAAGATCGAGGTGATTTTGAATATCGACAACCTTTATTGGAATCGGTTCGTCAAGCGATTTACCAAATCATTCCCTATTGCACAGATATTCGTACTACCATTAGCCCATTGCGTTTGAGAGTCACCCTTGAACCTATCAAGAGCCAACCGAACCTCTTGTTCCTTGATCAATTGAGTGATGGCTATCGCGCTATGTTAGCATTAGTTACTGATTTAGCGTTTCGGATGGCACATGCTAATCCACATCTTGAGAACCCGTTACAAGCAGAAGCGATTGTTTTAATTGATGAAGTCGACTTACATTTACATCCCCAGTGGCAACAAACGGTCTTGCCCGATTTACTGCAAACATTTGAAAAAACACAATTTATTGTCACAACGCACAGCCCTCAAGTGTTGACCACCGTTGAAGAACCTGAATGTATTCATGGCCTCGTTTGGGAAAAGGGTCTCGTTCATATGAAACAACCCAATTCTTGTTATGGTGCAGAAAGTTCCCGCCTTCTTAAAGATATTTTAGGCGTTGAACCCCGCCCTCAACAAACAAAAATGGCATTAATGCTAAAAAAATACTTTCAACTGATTGAACAAGATAAAGGACAAGAACAAGGGGCTTTAGACATTCGCGCTCAATTAGAAAAATGGTCACGGGGCGATGAGATGAAACTGGTTAAGGCCGATATGGAAATTCGTCGCAGAAAGGTGTTTGGCGCATGAAACATATTCCACTTGGACAAGAACCAGCCTACTTAGCCACGTATCGCCAAAATAATCCTCATGGTATATGGGATGACTTCAAAAATGAAGTCTCCGCTTATCAAGCACTGTTGGACGAAATGATAAAGCGACAATATGGACTATGCGCTTATTGTGAAATTGATTTGAAAAACGATGGTGTCACGATAGATCAATTGGTAGAACACTTTCACCCCAAGCAAGACTCAAACGAATCTCATAATTGGGGGCTGGATTTTCATAATTTGCTGTTGTGTTGCAAAGGCGGTTCATATCCCTATCATCCTAAAGGTGAAGAAGAAGGACGATTTTTGAAACCGCCTTCAAAGAACCATAGTTGCGACCATAAAAAAGGCAAAAAAAGGCCTTATGAAATTTGTATTTTACATCCCAATGACGTACCCAAGTTTCCCATTATTTTTCGGCTGGAGCGCAAAAATCTTGACAGCGATTTTCCCGAAGCCCTTTTATTACCCCATGAAGAAAATTGCCAAGCGGCTAACATTCCTGCTGATAGGGTACAAAAAACGATTGATGAGCTCGGATTGAATTGTGAGCGACTGAGGCGAATAAGGGGAAAAGTACTGGATGAGATAGATGAACAACTCAACTTGATTTTACAAAGTGATGGTAACCCAAAGGACTTGATTTCTAAATTTCTTTCACCCATACCGCAAACAAAAGATACGCTATGGCCTTTTTTTACCACGATTCGCTTATACTTTGGCACTGAGGGAGAAAAGTTTCTTTTACAAAACTATCCAAACTATAGTTATTCTTAAATGACTTAGAAAACGCCACCCAAGTATTGGTATAATAACTAAGAAAAAAAGGCGATAAATCGCCTACTACAAACAATAAACTTTAAGGCGATAAATCGCCTACTACAAACACTACAAACAAACGAAAAATATGAAAAAGAGTGAAAGTGTTGTCTACATTCTGCGTCATGCTTTGTTTTGGCCTCTCGAATTTTGCTTGCGGCCTTTGATGGTGATTGATAGATTTAAAAAAGCCGAAGGGGCTGAAAATGAATTTTTGGCTGCTTTTATAGGTGGTGGATTATGGGGCGCATTAGTTGGCACAGTGCTTTGGCGAATAAACGGCGATATCCATAGTATTTGGGGAACTGCGGTAGCAGTAGCGGCTGTGGCTGCGGGAACGGCTGCGGGAACGGGAGCGGTGGCGGTAGCGGGAGCGGGAGCGGTAGCGGGAGCAATCTCGGTAGCGGGAGCCGTAGTGGGAGCAGGTGCGGGAGCGGTAGCAGTCGCCGGTGCGGTAGCGGTAGCTGGAGCGGTAGCGGTAGCTGGAGCGAGAGCGGGAGCAATCTCGGTAGCGGGAGCGGGAGCGGGAGCGTACATACTATTTATATTTGCTATTGGTATTACACTAGGTTCGTGGTTAAACTTAACCATTTTTGAACTGTTTACAGCCATTATTGGTGTAATGCAACTCATTGCATTAATACTAATTGCCAATCATTCTGAAAACAAGTTGGGTAAAACGACATTTGTTATTACATGGTTAGTAGGACTACCCATTGTTGGTTTTGCCTTTTTTCCATCAACCTCTATTGGACAAACCACCCTCTGGGGAATAGTATTACCATTTTCTTTTGGTATAGGCATAATCGCCGGGTTCTTTGGTGTTTCTTCTTATGGACTGTGGATAGCCAAGAAAAACAACAATGTCAGACTCAAAAAGACTGCCCAAATCACACTATTAGGTCTTTTTTATGGCTTGTTTATGATACTTGCTTTAGGATTATGGCTATCTACTCCAATGCTCTCTGATGAGTTAAGCCAAAATTTCGAGAGACTCGCTGTCTTTTTAGCCTTAGCGCCTTTCGTCTGGACTGGTTTATTTCTTTATCCATTGATGACATTGGTTGCATTATGGCAATACCGTCATAGCCAAGTCCAAAAATTCAGTTCTGAAAAACTTCACTCAACTGCTCCATTTCGTTGGCAGACTTTCGCCTATCCTTTGCCCGGATTGCGTCATTATTTAGTTAAAATGGCTAAACAACATGATGCCAACACCGCCTTATATGCGATACAACAGGTGCAGTTGTGGACTTTGCAAATAAGTGCGTCTCGTCAAGCGGCACAAGATTTAGCCAGTCATCCACAGACAGCTATCGCTTTTTGTGGTGAAGTGGCGATACAAACTAACATTGTTACATTGTTGCCATTAAGTGTCACCGGAAATGTAGGACGTACCGTTGCAGTATTGGCTAAACCACAATATAAAGAAGATGAACAACCCTTGAGACTATGGGTAGATGATTTTTCAGCAACACCGAGTTTTGGAAGAAGGCAACTGTCTACCCCTCAAAAACGGGATTGGTTAGAATATTTCAAAAAAAATCGTCACTCCTGTTTATCTGTACGTCTTGAATATGCTTTAGCCACCTTGCAAAACTGTCAAAATTATCAAGATATTACCGCTTACCAGACGTTATTAAATACTTGGTTGCAATACGCCAAAATAAAGTATTTGGGCGATATCTTATCTATTGCTGAACACTCTTTTTCCGTTTCCCCAGACTGTCCGCAATGGATGCAAGGTGGTTGGCGCATTTTGCAAGATGTCACAAATCAATTGACTGATTTAAAAAGTTACCGCCTCTTAGAATCAGCAGAAAGCCGGCGGCAATATTTAACGCGCCAGCAGAAAAAACTACGTGCTTTAGAATGGAAAGACTTACCCAACTATTGGGCTGCCATTGGTAAAGAATTGGTAGAAGATTGGATAGCACTATTCAAACAAGAAAAGCAACAAGCACGACAAATACAAGAGTTTCTGCATTTAGAGATTGACTTGCTGCAAGATAGCTTATTATTAGGCAAACAGCCGTTCAATGTTCGTGTTCACAATCCTACCAGCGCGATAGCCGAACATTTATGCATACAAATGCAAGAAACAGAAGGTGTCTTTTGGTGTCACGAAGGTACAAGACACCCAATATTAAAAGACGGTGCTCACACTAACTTGCACCTAGAATGTCAAATTGACACGCCGGGGCGTTATGTCATTCGTGGACAATTAACAGCGCAAGATTTATACGGCAGTCCTTTTCAACAACCGTTTGATTTTAAAATCACAGTTGCAGAGGCAGTACGCGCTTACACTATCCCGGCTTCTCAACCCTACGTGGTAGGCGAAGAGTTAAGCGATGACTGTTCTTTTGTTGGGCGTACCGATTTATTAGCCTGGTTAGCCAGTTTGTGGCAGCAACCCGAATGCAAGCCTACCGTTGTCTTAATCGGACAACGGCATATCGGTAAAACCAGTTTGTTGCGTAAAATTGAACGGAGCGGATTGGCCTATACGCAGCTTATCCCTGTTTTCATTAATATTCAATCTATTAGCCGCGAATATGAGTTTTTAACCACAACGATCAACAGGATGGCAGCAGCCATAGGTATGGACATCCCCACGCTGGATCAGGCTGAGCCTTATGGAGACTTTAAACGCTTCCTCGCCCAAGCCAAAAAACCGTTGCGAGGCGGTCGCTTTTTGTTGATGTTAGACGAGGCCGATTTAATACTGGACAGAAAGTTAGGCGACTTGCTCCCCGGCTTTTTGCGGAGCTTGATGCAACAGCACAATTCTCCCACCGTGTTATTGTTTTGTGGTAGTTACGCCTTAAAACGCGCCGCTTGGGATTCGGCCTCTATTTTATTTAACACCGCCCAATTTAAGGCCGTCAGTTATTTATCGGCCCCCGAATCGGCCGAATTGCTCCAAAAACCAGCGCAAAACATTCTCGAATTTGATGACTATGTGCTAGGGCAAGCGCACCTATTGACGCGAGGGCAACCGTTATTATTGCAAAACTTAGGCGCGATTTTGATTGACGAATTTAACGCGGCTGTCAGGGCCGGCAAAGAACGCAGCAATTACCTCAATTTCAAAGACTTAGAACACGCCACCCAAGTCTTGATACAACAAGAGAACACGGCCTTCTTAGAACATTGGAGACAATGTGGCGTAAAAACACATCGCGTCTTATCCGCCCTAGCGTGGGCAACCGACGAAATCAATCGGCCCCAATTAGACATCGACGGTATTTTGTCCGCGCTGCACGAAAACCGTCTCGACTTACCACAACAACCAATCTTTGATATAGTGCAACGCCTTGCTGATGAAGAGATTTTAGAAAGCAGCGGGCCAGCTTATCGTTTTGCCGTGCCCTTATATCGACGCTGGATAGCGTTACAGTGGGAACCGACGACAGTGCGAGAAGAAAGCTTGGAAGATGTGAATAAAGGGCAACCATAAAGGATTGCCCCTACCGGGTTGGTGTTATTGTAGGGGTAATCCCTTGTGGTTACCCCTTAATCATTATTCACCATTTATTGAATAGTGGGATAGGTTCGAGAAAATGTTATAACCAAAGCAAGCCCCAACGGGGCGAGATTAATATAGCCAGGGGCACCGCCCCTGGAAGCAAGCCCCAACGGGGCGAGATTAATATAGCCAAGGGCACCGCCCCTGGAAGCAAGCCCCAACGGGGCGAGGTTGATACGTTCTTGAAAGGCTCTTACATCGCTCTTATAATCAGCGTCTGCATGAACAACTAAAATGTTATAACCAAAGGCTTTAGCCGCTGCTTGCCGAATTTTCTGTACTCTATCACCCTTTTTATCAACTTCTATTGGAAAAGGTTCAAGAACAGAAATCACCGACGGGCTTCGATTTAAGATAATCTGCTCTGCTGTTCGCAAAATGATTGGTGACAGAAAACGAATATCTGTACTGCCTTCAGGATAGAAGGCGATAACCAATGTTTTCATCTATCTATTCCGGTCAATTTCTATGGGATCACGTTATGATCAAAATCTTTGGTTTGCAAATATCGCTGAACTTCAGACAGTGTCACTTTTTGTTCTTGCTCAGTAATGCCAACAAAACTTGACTGTGATGTGACTGGTATCATCTTGGTAAACCTCAGTGCTTGTTTTTTCTGTGGATCAACTCTGGAAAACAGAGTCGCATAAAGTACGTTGCACTCATTTTTCATATTTTTGAACAGGTTGCCTACCAAAACTGGGGAATGGGTATTGACAATGATTTGCCTCAACGGCATTTCCTTGTCATTTATAAAGTCCGTTGCTAAACCACTTAAAAGTTGGGTCAGATTTTCTAATCTGAACGGATGAATGCCATTTTCAGGCTCTTCAAAACAAACGACGCCTTTATGTAGACTGTCTAATTGAAGTACGCAAAGTGCTAATAATCTTAAAGTCCCTTCTGACAATACCCGAGAGGAGAACTTTCGACCATCTTGTGACATTGAAACCAACACATATTGGTCTTTACTTCTATCTTCTTCAACATCAATAGCTGTAATGCCGGGTAACAGATTATTGATCTCTCTTGAAAGGTCTTTGAGAACATAAGAATCCTCCGTTTTCATTCTAGCCAAGGTGGTAGGCAAATTAGAACCATCAGCCCCAATTAAATCTTTAGCAAGCATCGGGCTTGGTTTTCTGAGTTCTACCGGGTTCAATTGTAGAAATTTCCAGTTTCTCATTTCTTCTCTCATGGCAAAAGCATGAGGAAATTCAGTGTTGGCTACACCGCTCAACACAGTTCGTTCTACTTCATCAGCACGGCTGGCCCTAGCGCTTCCCCTTTTGGTTCCATCACCCCGTAAATAAATAGTAGATATAAGACTGTCAGGATCAGGTTCGGTATTGATATAGGCTATGGCCCGTCCCGTTTTTAGTTTAGACCGCCAATAGTCATTTTTGGTACATACGTAACGTTTATACCAAGTGTCATCAGCTTTTTTAATGGGAACCAATTCCTCTTTGGTGACAGACAATTTTTCTAGCCCTTTTTTATCTTGAACACGCGATATTTCTAAAATAGTTCTTAAACGGGTGTAAGTGAGAGATTTTTCACTACCCCAACTGTCTTTTACCTGTTTATCGACCAATACTTCCACTAGAAAACGCATCGATTTAGCATAATTACCATCAGGATATTGGGTAAACAATTCACGGGCATCGCCCCGTTGTTTATCCCCAACAAAAGCTGACTTAAAATCATTATCCGCTAAACGAGACAAGAGTTGGATGGCATCAAATAGATTACTTTTTCCCGAACCGTTGGCACCAACGATGACAACAAAAGGAGAAAGTTCTATATTAAAGTTATCAAAGGTTTTGAATCCGTCGATTTCAAGCTTGGTAATCATCGCAATTTTATGAACTTTTTTAATTAATAATTAAATATTAAATCAAATTTCTCTGTGAAACTCTGTGTAACTCCGTGTCTCTGTGTTGAAGAATTTCAATTATGGGCCATGACTTAATTTAAAAACATTCAAAACGTTTTATGGCCCCCAAATCAGAACATAACTACATGGAATGCGAATATCGATCTAAAAATGAAAAAGGTATTCCAGCCTAAAATGTTCATTCTTCATTCTTCATTTTTCATTCTTAATTTGCATTAGTTGGGCCTTGTCAAGAATTCGCTGAGTTTCAGTACGCATGTCGTCGAGTTGTTGGCGCTTTTTTTCAGTCAGAGTTTCGTCTTGTTCCCGTTGGTTCTGTAGTTCAACTAAAGTTTTCTGAGTATTATCTAACAATGCGTCAACCTCTTGATGCACTTGTTGCTTGAGTGCGCTAAACCTCTCAGAAATATGGTCATTGACTTGCTGAGCAACTGAGTTCTTTTTCAGTTGATTGTCAATTTCTTTTAGAACTTCGGCTTTATAATCCTTCTTAAATTTATCGACACGAAAACCACCAAATACAGTCTGGAAGAGCCAATTGGCGGCGACGGTTGACAAGACACCGATGGCAATGAGAATCGGCCACGTCATGGTAAGTCCAAAGGCACCTTTTACTAAACCCACACCCATTGAGCCAATACTGCCTGTGCTTCCGAAAACAGCACCTTTCAGCCCCGCGAGCTGGTAGCCAGACAAAATACCACGGAAATTTGTTACAACTGATGCAGTCGTAACAAGTGTATCCCCTACGCTGTCTTGAAGAGTGTTCTTTGAACCTACTTGGACAAATTCCATTTCAATGCGCTGCATGGTTTGAACAATAGCGCCAGCAAAGTCTTGTAGCCGCTCTACTTCCTGCATGAACCCGCGTTGAACTTCGCTTTGGATTTGCTCAGAAAATTTGTCGCCAGCCTTTTGTACGTCATTAGAAATTTTGTTACCTAACTTTTCAGTCAGCGCCTTGGTGTCTTTCAATTCTTCTGGCCGAATATAGGTTGAATCAATGACTTGTTTGGCGACCTTTTTTAACTCATTTGGTAACTGAAGAACTAGAGGTTGCACTTGCTCTTTAACTTGTTTGGCTGCTTCATCAATTTTGGCGATTTCTTCTGTTTTTCTAGTTTGGAGAGAAGCAATGGCTGCAACACTCGTTTCATAAGCTTGATGAAACTGATCTTGCCGCATTTGCAAAGCCTTTTCTTGGAGGTTGATGGCTTTGAGAATTTCGGTGCTGGAAGCGAGTATTCTATTAATAAGAACTTGCAACAGAATTGCGCCATGTTCTTCTTCTTGGGTAAGAAATGGCTCTAAAGTCTTTTCTAATTCGGAAAAGCGGCCTTGGGTGAGCCATTCTGTATTATTGCTTAGTTTCGCTGTCTCACCAATAACGGATTTTGCTTCAATTCGTTGAAAAATATCATTAATCAATTCAATTGATTTGGTGAGCGGGAGCGTTTGGGAAAAGTCGCGCAATTGTTGTAAATCGCTCACTGACGTGAGTACGACTTTTTTGTAATCAACAACGGACGATAAGGGTTTATTATTTGTTGCTAACATATCAAATATTTTCCAAAGCTAAAGCTTTGGACTCCAAATAAAGTCCAAAGCTAAAGCTTTGGATTCCAGACGTTTTCCAAAGCTTTCCAAAGCTAAAGCTTTGGACTCCAAATAAAGCTTTGGACGGAATTACAAAGCTAAAGCTTTGGACGGAAAAAGTTTTCCAAAGCTAAAGCTTTGGACTCCAGCTTTGGATTCTATTACAGTAGTAAGCGTCTTACATCGGATAAAATAAAACTCAAATAACGAGTAAATCGTACTGCCGCGGCGCCGTCAATGACGCGATGATCATAAGAAAGCGAGAGCGGCAACATTAGACGTGGCACAAATTCGCCTTCTATATAAACGGGCTGCATTTTCGAGCGCGATATGCCCAAGATGGCGACTTCGGGCGCATTGATAATGGGTGTAAAGGCGGTGCCGCCGATGCCGCCTAAGCTAGTGATGGTGAAGCAAGCGCCTTGCATGTCGCTGGGAGACAGTTTGCCTTCCCGCGCTTTTTGGCTGAGTTCGCCTAAGTTGGCCGCGATTTCAAAAAGGCCTTTTTTATCAACCTCTTTTATAACCGGTACTACTAAACCTTCTTTTGTGTCTACCGCTACGCCAATGTGATAATACTTCTTCAAAATCAAATTCTCTTTGCTGGCATCGAGCGAAGCATTAAACTCTGGAAAGTCTCTCAATGCAGCGGCACTGGCTTTGAGTAAAAAGGCCAACAGCGTCATTTTGACATGACGCTTTTCAGCTTCTTTCGCTAACTCTTTGCGGAAGGCTTCAAGTTCGGTGATGTCGGCTTCATCGAATTGGGTTACATGAGGAATATTGAGCCAGCTACGATGTAAATGGGCACCAGAGAGTTTTTTGATGCGACTCAACGGGCGCGTTTCAATTTCGCCGAATTGGCTAAAGTCAATTTCAGGGATTTCTGGAATGCCCATACCACCGCCCGTGAATGGAACCGCCATACCGGGCGCTGTGCCTTCTGTCATCACTTGTTTGACAAAGGTTTGTACGTCTTCTTTTAGAATACGGCCTTGGCGTCCACTGCCTTTGACTTTAGCCAAATCAACGCCCAATTCTCGCGCCAAATGTCGGACGGCGGGGCCAGCGTGTGGTTTATAAAATGCTTTTGATTCAAGGGGTTCCACCGGCGGTGGTGGCAAATTCTTCGGCCGTCTCAATTCAGCCATCACGGAAGCGGTGGGCGAACGGGTTGGCGGCGGACTGGCTGGCGGTGGTGGCGCTGCTTGAGCGGGTGGCAAAACCTTATCAGTTTGAAAAACCTCTCCAGTTTGGGCGGCCGTTTCACCTTCGGCGACTTCCATCGCCAAAATCACCGTCCCTTCGGAAACTTGATCGCCAACATTGACTTTCATTTCCTTAACAACCCCGGCATGAGGCGATGGAACTTCTATCGTCGCCTTGTCGCTTTCCAAGCTGAGCAACGATTGTTCAGCCTCAACGCTGTCGCCACGGTTGACCAAAATTTCAAGGATAGGCACCGCCTTGAAGTCACCAATATCAGGAATTTTAACGTCTTTCACAGCCATGTTATGTCCCTCCTTAGACGGTGATTGGATTGGCTTTGTCAGGGTCAATGTCATATTTTTTGATCGCTTCCGTGACTTTGCTGGCCGGTAATTCGCCCATATCGGCTAAGCCTTTGAGAGCGGCGACGGTGATGTGGTAACGATCTACTTCAAAGTATTTACGCAATTGTTTGCGAGAATCGCTGCGTCCAAAGCCGTCTGTGCCAAGCACATAATAGTAACTGTGCGGAATGCAAGAGCGAATTAGGTTTGGATAAGCTTTCACGTAGTCGGTAGCCGCCACTATCGGGCCTTTCCGATCTTTGAGACAGTCGTGAACGTAGCAACTGCGCGGTTTTTCTTCGGGATGTAGCATGTTCCAACGCTGAATGTCTACACCTTGGCGATGCAATTCGGTAAAGCTGGTGACGCTCCAAATATTGGCCGACACGCCAAAGTCTTCGGCGAGTAAAGCACTGGCTGCGATAGCTTCACGCAAAATCGCGCCACTACCCAACAATTGCGCTTTGGGGCCCGATGTGGCACCTTCTTTGAACAAATACATGCCCTTGAGGATGCCCTCTTCTACGCCTTCTGGCAAAGGCGGGTGCGTGTAATTTTCATTCATCGCCGTGATGTAATAGAAAATCTTTTCTTGTTCGTTATACATGCGGCGCAAACCGTCATGAATAATCACGGCCATTTCGTAAGCAAAAGTGGGATCATAAACCACACAGTTGGGAATATTAGAAGCCAACATCACACCATGCCCATCTTGATGTTGTAAGCCTTCTCCCGATAACGTCGTGCGTCCGGCCGTGCCGCCAATCAAAAAGCCGCGTGCCCGCATATCACCCGCAGCCCACGCCAAATCACCGATGCGTTGGAAGCCAAACATGGAGTAGAAAATATAAAACGGTACCATGTTGACACCGTGATTGCTATAAGCGGTAGCAGCGGCTATCCATGAAGACATCGCGCCCGCCTCACAAATGCCTTCTTCGAGAATTTGGCCTTTTTTGTCTTCGTGGTAGTACATGATCAGATCGGCATCTTGTGGCTCGTACAATTGCCCTTGCGAAGAATAAATGCCCATTTGCCGAAATAAGCCTTCCATGCCAAACGTCCGCGCTTCATCAGGCACAATCGGTACGATATATTTGCCCCTTTTATGGTCGCGGGTGAGTGCCGACAGCATTCGCACAAAAGCCATCGTGGTAGACATTTCTCGATCACCACTGCCTTTGAGCATGGCATCAAAAATACTGAGCGCCGGCATTTCGATAGGCGTAGCCGTCTTAGTCCGTAAAGGCAAATAGCCGCCCAACGCTTGCCGCCGCTCATGTAAATATTTCATTTCAGGACTGTCTTCAGGTGGCTTATAAAAAGGCACCTCAGCCAGTTGTTCATCGGAAACGGGAATATTGAAGCGATCACGAAAAGCACGGATGGCATCTTCACCCATTTTCTTTTGCTGATGGGTGATGTTTTGCCCTTCACCAGCGACACCCATGCCATAGCCTTTAACGCTTTTGGCAATAATCACCGTGGGTTGCCCTTTATGCTTCGTAGCCGCCGCATAAGCGGCATAAACCTTGTGTGGATCATGCCCACCGCGATTTAAGCGCCATATATCCTCATCCGTCATCTTGGCAACCATCGCCTTTAATTCGGGATACTTGCCAAAAAAGTGTTCACGAGTGTAGGCACCGCCTTTGGCTTTATAGTTTTGATATTCGCCATCGACACACTCTTCCATGCGTTTAAGCAACAAGCCTTTGGTATCCATCGCAAACAATGGATCCCAATAAGAACCCCAAATGACTTTAATAACATTCCAACCGGCACCCCGAAAATCGCCTTCTAACTCCTGAATAATCTTACCGTTACCACGCACCGGCCCATCAAGGCGTTGCAAATTGCAATTGATGACAAAAATCAGATTATCGAGTTTTTCCCGTGCCGCCAGCGCAATCGCTCCCCGCGCCTCAGGCTCATCCATTTCACCATCGCCAGTGAATGCCCAGACTTTGCGCCCTTCAGTGTTAACAATACCGCGATCATGCAAATATTTCATAAAGCGGGCTTGATAAATCGCCATGATGGGCCCTAATCCCATAGATACAGTAGGGAATTGCCAAAACTCCGGCATCAGCCAAGGATGGGGATAAGACGATAACCCGTTACCGTCGACTTCTTGACGGAAATTAAGCATTTGCTCCTCGGTTATCCGCCCTTCTAAAAAAGCGCGGGCATAAATGCCGGGCGCTGAATGGCCTTGGAAATAGACTAAATCGCCGCCATGATGGGCCGATTTTGCCGTAAAAAAGTGATTAAAACCAACATCATACAGCGTTGCGATGGAGGCAAACGTCGCGATGTGTCCACCAAGCTCAGCACTCTGGCGATTAGCTTGTACCACCATCGCCATAGCATTCCAGCGTATTAATGAGCGGATTTTCCATTCGATTTCAGGATCGCCGGGCGTTGGTTCCTCTTGGTTGTGAGGAATGGTGTTAACATAAGCGGTATTGGCGCTGTGGGGAATATGGGCCCCGGAGCGACGCGCTTTATCAATCAATTTATCCAACAGAAAATGAGCCCGCTCAGGGCCCTCTTTGGCTAAGACGCTTCCCAAGGCCTCCAACCATTCTTGGGTTTCTTGGATATCAATATCAGTAAAATCTGCCATTGAGCTTCCTTTATTAAGTTATCAGTTATCAGTTATCAGTTATCAGTTATAAGTTATCAGTTGTCTATTTAGACGATTCCATTGGAGTCCAAAGCTTCAGCTTTGGCGCATTGTTTTTACTTGATGATCAAGTTTTTAGTCTTCCACCCATAACTACAAGGATTGTATATAATAAGGGATTTATAATAAGGCATTTATAATAAGAGATTTCTCATAAATTTATCGACCTGAATCGAATATTCTTAGCTCTTACTCAATTATATCACCTAAGTCTAAATTTAGAATCGAAAGAATGAATGGCGATCAATCCGCTATGAAATCCTTTTTTATAACGAATCCCTGTAGTTGCTTTATCCTTTTTTATAACGAATCCTTGTAGTTGCTTTATCCGTTATTATAAAACTTGGACATCCAAGATAAATCTTGGACTCCTGATAACGCATATAAGCGTGACTTAAAAAAAATGCCGAAAAACTTTTTTGGCAAAATACTGAGGGATGTCCATCCCTATACACACAAAGTCTCAACCACCGCGTTAACGG
>NBMI01000230.1 GCA_002085445.1 Candidatus Parabeggiatoa sp. nov. 2 | reverse complement strand
CCTATCGACATTCAGTGAAGCAATGTCTTCGATTTTTTCGACGACGGTTTTTCCATCGTGAAACACAAAACGATAGGTTAAGGCCTCAATACCAGCACCGGCCGCAATTAACGGACTGTGTGTGGTCACAAAAAACTGTAACTTAGGAAACTGCGTTTGTAATCTAACCGCAATCTCATGTTGCCAGATTGGATGTAAATGGATATCTAATTCATCAATTAAAACAACGCCTTCTTCTTCTAATGGTGCCTCACTGTCAGGAAAAGCCAGTAAGAGTCTCCAGACTAAGTCACCTGTCAAAGCCAACATACTACGATAACCATCACTCAACGCAATCGTCGGTACTTTTCGGCCACCCAGATTAAATAAAATACGGCCTTCAGCTGTCACCGAGTCAAAAGTGACTCCTTTAGGCAACACTTGATTAATGGCGGCTACCCCCAATTCCTGTTGACGTTTTGCTTGTTTATCATTGCTTTTAAGAATACGATAATCAAGGTAAAGCATCCACTGTTCAAAAGCGGCTAATGGTTGATCTTCATCAAATTGCGTGGTGAAATTGTTGAGGCGTGCTGGTTGTCCTAACGACGGTAGAATGATTTGATGAGTGCGCGTTAAACGGCGAAAGGCTCCATAACCAACCGCAAACCAACCTTGACCGGTTGAAGTCAACGCATTTTGACGTAACCAGGTTAAATGGCTGTCCTTGTTTTCTACGAGAGTGGGTTCGGTGAATGTTTCATTGCGAATAGTCATGGGTTGACTGCCGGTTATAAAATAACTATAGTTAAATGCATGTTCCACATTATTTTCGCCACCAAATAAGCCCGGATCATGCTCACCTTGATGAATGCGAGTGGCGATTTGACCGGCTTTGAGTTCATCACGAAGCCAACCGAGCGGCCGTGTTAACTGCCTGGCACCTTCAGGCCCAGCTAACAGTAGCCCTAATGCTTGCAAGGCGGTCGTTTTTCCACCGCCATTTTCACCTAAAAAAGTGATCCAACGGTAAGGTTGTCCTTTTTCGGAGAATTTCAGCGTTGCTTTTTTAAAGCAACGAATATTTTCTAATGTTAATTCTTCTACCCACATGTTTTTATTTGGTAATTGGTCATTTGTAATCAGTAATTAGTGATTGGAGTCCAAAATCCGTCCAAACTTTAGTTTGGGCGTCCAAGACGTCCAAGATAAATCTTGGACTCCGGAGAAGACGTCCAAGATAAATCTTGGACTCCTTCCCAAATTGAGGGCCATACTTTCATTTGAAAACATTCAAATTCTTTTATGGCCCCAGATGGTGCCCAATAACCTTACGATGTTAATGGTAATAAGCCGGAGTACAAACGGAAGGAAGTACGAGCTTTGTAGTCGCTCTCATCCTTATAAAGCACTACAAGGATTGTATATAATAAAGGATTTAATCGTTAGGGATTTATCATCGAGTAAATCCGTCCAAACTTTAGTTTGGACGTCCAAGATAAATCTTGGACTCCCCTGGAGACGTCCAAGATAAATCTTGGACTCCGGACTTGTTTTCACCGTGCCTTAGCGATCTGAAACATGGACATCATAAGTACGCACGTACCATCTGCCCCCTTTTGTTTTTGATGGTGGCTCTGAAGATTGAGACTCTGGCACTGTTTCTTGGAAACCATTTTGCCGATAATTGGCAATATTAATTTCTTCGGTGGTTGTTATGAATTTCCATACTTCATTGCTGGATAAAGAGAGCATTAGTTGATCGGCAATCACTCGTGACTTCTGTTTCACTTTGCCCAACTCAACCGTATTCACACGTCCATTCGGCTCCACCATCACCAAGTAATAGTAATAATGTCTCACACCCTGATTATTATCAAGGAGTAATGCGACTTTATCGCCTGGTTGTGCAGTAGTCACTTGGTCGGTAAAATACGGCCACAGTTGAAACGTCAACTCATCGGGGAATTTAACACATGGACTGTTATTTCCTTCTTGTAGAAGGATTTTTTCAAGTTGTTCATAGGTACTAGGCTCTTTAATTGTTTCACAGTGGTTTTTTCGATCTAACTTCAGCAGACGAAAACGCAACTGTGGTGCATTCTCTTCCAGAATTTCTGGAGATCGTAACGTCTTAACAAAATGAGCACGCGCATAGATAGCCAAATTGTAGCGCAACAGATCAAGTGCCTTCTTCTGATTGGCTAATGGAATGCGTAGAAACGGGTGAATCAATTGGTCATTGTTATCAGTCACTTGCAGATGAGTGGCGCTGATATGGATTTTCAGAACCGCTTGGTTGGGGTTAGAAGTTAACGTATAACCAGACAATTGGCTCACCGTCTCGGCAACGGCTTTATAAGCCCCAGCGTCTTGAAGCCCAATCATCACAGGGAGTGATGTATCATAAGCGCGTTGTTTTTCAATGACTAAATCACCTTTCTGGAAAGGCCCTTGAATAATACGGCCCTCGCTTTTATAGGCCCATACTTTAGTCAGTTCAAGGATCGGCCGAGGCTTTCTGTTCTGATTTCCAAACAACCAATAACGTGAGCCTTTCGTGAGGCCACTGGAGGCACCCGCTGCTAGATTCACAACCCGTTTACCTTGTTTGCGAAAAGGATCAGACGTAACCAAGATTGGGAATAAGCCGCGTGGTAAGTCTATATAATACAAGATTCCTTCATAAAGTAATGAGTCATCCGAGCGCGGGTGGTCCAAATGAGGCTGTTGCTGATAGGCTTTATCGCGTGTGCGTTGATAGACTATGGAAAAAATGGTAATCCAGTCGGATTGCCGATGTTTTTCTAACGCATTGCCCAGGCGGAACGGTAGGATTTGTTTGCCAATGGGTGTGTTCGTGTATCTTGGGGTATTTTTCTGATGGTAGCCCCTTTAGTCGCGGTGCCAGAGTGGCAAGAATCTAAGACAACAACAACCCGCTCAGTTTTATTAAAAATCGGTTGTAGCCAATCATCAATTTCATCATCAAGAATGTCATAATCATCTATGCCATTCAAGCCGGTACGCAAACCCGTCCGTGCGCCATACGATACCCAAGTTTGGTCTTTTCCCGATTTTTCGTCTCCATTGCCATCGAGGGTGAGTGAACCATGCCCCGAATAATGAATGTAGACAAAGTCGTTCTTCTGAACCTTCTTAGATAACGCTTTAAACGCGTTTTCAATACCCGTATGGGTAGCCTCTTTGTCCAAGAGTTCGGCGATGTTATCCTTCGGAATCAGCAGGACTTCTTGAAGCGTCTTGCTGATTAACGCAATGTCATGACGCGGCCCGTTTAACGAGTAGTCGGTGGTTGTCACTTGAACTTGACGAGAACCCTTTGGGGAATTGGTGTCTTGAACTTCAGAATAATCCTGTATTCCAATGAGCAGGGCATAAGCCGTCGCGTAGGCAAGGCTTGGTGACAACAAAGTCATCCACCCGCCTACCAGTATGAGTATCAGTGTATTGCGAGTCATAAAATACCTCTTAATAATGTTGAAAAGAATCGATAGCGAAAAAACCTGACCTGTTTCAAAAACCGGTCAGGTTTATACCTGGATTACACGGGCTACTGCGTTAACGCATACTGTTGTATCAGTGTTTCTGCCAAAATACCAAGTCCGACATGTAATGAACGTATCATTTCTATTGATAGCGGGTACTTTTTGTTTAAGACTTGAGCAACCTGAACACTATTGCCAATATAGGGTTCTAAATCAGCACGAGTTAAACCACGACTTTCCATGTGATATTTAATCGCTTCAATCGGATCAGGATGTGGAATGCTATAATGTTGATTTTCATAGGCTTCCACCAAGAGACTCAAAACTTCCAAACGATCACCTTCAGGTGTATTGGCTTTGGCATCAAAAAGTGCTTCTATCTCTTTAAGCGCCGCTTCGTAATCCGCTTCAGTTCTAATTGGTTTAATTTCCATCATCAGACTCCAATCAAATTGGAGTGACCTCTATTTGGTCTTATGCTTTATGGGTACCAATAAAACGGAAGTAAACGATATCACACTCGTAATTGATAGCCACCACCAAACGGTAGTCATTCCCTTTGATGTTAAAGACGACTCTATTATTAGCCACCACACTGGCGTTCCGATAAACCCTTTTTATATATCGTTTGGCGTTTTCCAAACCGCTTTTTTGGTATCTTCCTGCCAAGCTTCTAGCGATTTCTGTGCGTCGGGATGCTGTTCCCAAAAAGTTCTCAGTGTTTTTCGAGAAACAATTCTCAGATAGCAATTCTATTGATAACTATTGACATGCATACTAAATGGAGTATGTCTTTCAACAATTATGAATAAGGGAGTATCAGCCCATTATCCCCTCGCCTAATGAGAGCTTAAGGTTACTTGAATGCTTGAGAGTCCATTTTTTTTGACGTGGAAGGCTAACCACCTCCTAAAACATTCTTATTTTACTTTAAAAATAACAAAATGTAAATTTTTTGTAGATAATGTCCAGCCAATATCAATAGTTATCAATAGTTTTGTGGACTATATTAAAATAATAAGTGTTATGTGATATGGACTTTCAGAACTCTGAAAACCCAAGTGAAATGTTAAAGAAATCCGATTTTTTGAAAAAATCGGATTTCTCTCAACATGACATTATTGTGCAGGTTGGGAGGCAGATTGTGGGCAAGCTTCGCCTCTTTGACGGCAAAAATACTCTTGAATCTGTACAACACTTGTTTTAAGTGCGTCCAGCAACTGCTTCTCATCCTGCTGTCGCGTTCGGATAGCATCCAAACTTTTTGACAAAGACGTGCTTTGTTCTTCAACCTTTTTAAGGGTGCTTTGAGTGTTTTCAACGGCCTGTTTCAAGCGAGCAGCTTCAACTTCAGCAGCCTGTATATTTCTTTTAGACTCTTCCCGCTCTCTTTTGATTTTATTAAGAGCCTTCTTACTTGACTTTTCTACTTTAGGTTTGAGCCATTCAATCAGAGGCGACATATCCTTAACCAGTTGCCGGTATTTACCCACCAATTTTATACCCACAACTACATTATCATAGAGCATCTGCCAATCTAAATCTAAAGCGCCTTGCCCGGTCCAAAGGTTGCATTTCTGCATCAATTTTTTCCTCAGTCGGTTTCCTTCTCGAAGTTCTTCTTCCAGAATCTTGTGGGCGGATTGATAATACCAAGTCCCCTCTTTTAACGGCAATTTAAACCAGTTATCGAGAATTTCGCTAAGTAACTTTAACAAGTCGTTACTTAAACCTTCGCTGTCAGTCTTATTCTCCAACATAAGCTGCTGGCATATATGTAGGGTTTTCTGTTCCGCAAATTGAATAGCCTCTTGAAACTCTTTTTGCCAATCCTTTGCAGAGAAATCACCTACCTGTTCTTTTTGGATTCGCTGTTTAAAATACTTTTCGATAGCCGCTGCCCGTTTGTGGACTTCTTCGTTGAAAGAATTAAACCTGAGTCCCCAGTCTGGTAGTAATTCAGTAATCTCATTCACAACCTCATCTAGGCTTTTATAACGTCTGTAGAAACGTTGATATTCAGGATACCGTTCATAATATTTTTGATAGGTACCAAAAAGTTCTTCTAGTTGCGTTGTCAATTCAGCAAATAAGTCGTTCAATTTAGCTTGCTTTAATTGAGACGACGTATCTTTGACCTGCTTTTCCAGTTTACCGAGGGTACCTTGTAAATCGTTGATGACAGAATTGAATTGTTTGATACTGTCAATCGGATTGTAAGCTAAGATACTTTGTTCACCATTCGACATTAACCACTGAACATTTTGCCGATATTTCTCTAAATCTGCGAATGGCAGAGGATTTGCAGCCTTAATTAGAAACGTTTGCAGATTCTGTTCTCGTTTATTCACGTCAGGGTGACGTTTTTTGTCTGTCAGTTGAGAATTTTTCAGCAGTTGTTTCCACTCATCTAGTCGTTGAACTAGATACTGTTTCATAACATCAATAGCCGCCTCATTAGCCAAATCAGGCAACTTACCCAATAACTGTGCAGCCTTATGTCTTAAAGGCACATCGGTACCAGAAGTTTCGTTGAGAATCTTTACCAATGAACTGATGATTCCGTCAAAGTCCGTCACAGAGCCTTGATATTTTTCTACCAATTGAATCAGGGCATCCAGTGCCGCCTCTTTCACTTGGGTAGACGGATCATCCGACAGGGCGTAGCTGAAATGTGGTAACGCATCAAACACTAAGTTTTGTTTTTTCTGTTCGGCTTCTTGTGTTGTTTGTTCGGCTCCTTTGGGTGTTTTCGGTTCAGCCTTTTTCAGTTTAGCCTCTGTCAGTAAGGCGCCGATACCACTGGCACGTAATGAGTCATAGCCCTCCCCTTGCAAGTAAAGTGCGCCAACCAATCTAGGGTTCAGTACATCACGAGCGGGCATCAACAATATGTCTCCGTCACCAGCCAGCGTTTGATACTGTGGTGTTTGGTTAATATTCTTTAATGGCGAGTTATCCATCAAGGCTTGACGTATCTCGTAGCCCAACATTGAACCGGGAATCGTGCCCATTGGAATATGTTCGCCTTGTTGTTGACCAATGCCAATGCGTCCTGACAGTGATTGTATTAACAGGGCCGTAAATGGTGAGTGCTTACTTAAACTCTTTGCCTCTTTGCCGCGTATTTTCATATACTCCTCCGACATGCTGGCCTGATCGGCTACGAGTTCTTTACCACCACCTGCGGTAATGGCTTGTACCACTGGCCGTGCTAGGGCACGCTCTAACGCACTATTACCACTGCTAGGCTTCGCCTCTTGACTGAGCTTGGTTTGAAAGATACCTTGGACTTGACTGGCTGAGTCAAAAATAATCCCGCTGAAGCATGCATCCAGCACCAGCAAAGTGTGGTGAGCCTGATAATTAGCAATTTTCGTTGCCAGTTCCTTGAAAGCTAATAGCGTCTTTTTAGGCTGTTTCTCATCACCATTGGCGGGCACCAGAAAACCTCGACGTTCATCATCCATTACCTTGCGGATACCATGCCCTGAGTAATAAAATACCAAGAGCGAGTCGGAAGGATTCTTGATTTTTGTCTGAAAATCGTCCAATTCCTCAATAAGGGTTTTCTTGCTGATGGATTTAACAAACTTTTTATCTACCTTTTCTGTGACATGAAGCTTGTCATCATCAACGAGTAAGCGCACAGTAAATCCATAGCGTTCAGCTAAAATATTAGCCACAGCCACAGCATCATAGGCTGGGCCATCTAACGGGGTGAAGTTTTTATAGCGGGTAATCCCTACAATAAAGGCATAGCGGTTTTTGTAGCCTGTAAATTTGGCTGGTAATTTATTATTGGCCGGTGATTTTTTTTGAAAAGGATTGTAACTTCCTGCTTTTGGAAATTCTCCTTTTGGATCAGAACCAGTATCCGCTGCCAAAATGGTAGGCCATCCCACTACACAGAGAATGAGTAGAAATAGCCAGTGCATAACGTTATTTTTCTCCTCTTGAGTTGATGTTTAATTAAGTATTACGAAAACATTTCCGAAACTAGAAAAGCCACGTCGTTTTAGAAATTTAGAAATCCGATTTTTCAAAAAAATCGGATTTCTTTGGGATTTCTTTGGATTTCTTTAGGATTTATTTGTTTATCCAAATCTCTCTGATCTTATGATCATGATCAACCACCACCGCCCATCGGTTGCCGTAATTCCATATCACGCCGTTTGAGAGCGTTTGCTGTCTGGTTGGGGGGCCATAACGGGCCCTGAGTTGTTCAGCTTTACGCAAATCTTGACGCTGCTTCTTTGAGACGGCAAGCTCGATAAGTCGATCACCGTTGTCATTCGCCATCGCTAAAAACAGCAACTCCTTATTGTAAAATATTTTACCGTAATCCATTCCGCCAAAATCGTAATTGATAGAATCCAATTCGCTCAGTTTGGCGAATCCACTTTGACAATCTGGGGTGATTAATTCTTTTTCTATATAACACCCCAGCGGGATAGGCGGTGTCCACGGCGGATTCGGTACCGTTTTAGGGGCCACTTTTTCAGACTGTTGGGCTTTGGTACGATGAATCGCGGCCGCTTGATTGTGTCCACGATCCTCTGATAACCAAGCCAAGTTATGGTGTAAGGCGGCTTTGATATCGTCATTTAGATTTGGCGTTTTCAAGGCCGCATTTAATCGTCTTGTGAGGATCGGCAAAACATCAAAACCGGGGCGAAAAACACTGTCGCTATCTTGATGATAACGGGCCAGTACTTTGAGATTGACGATCATGGCCCGAATGGAAGGATCATCAACGGTATCCTTTTGTATATGCTCAAGCTGCCCTAAAGCGGAATAAAATTTCCCTTCAAGAAAGTAGGCGGTGGCAAAATTCAGGCGAGCTTCTAAATAATCCTTATCCATTTGGACGGCTTCATTTAGGTAGAATTTCGCCTCTTGCAACGCCTCTGGGATAATGCACGCTTCTTCGCCTTTTGGACCTAAGCTTTCCGTTAAAGCACTTTGGCTCGACAATAAGCCCGGCAGTTTATAGCGATGGTGTTCACAAGAAGAGCCGTCAAGCTTTTTAATCGCCATTTCCAAATAACTTAGTCCCAAGTTATTGAACGTTTCTGGCGTGTAAAGCCTTGTCTGGTGATGAAACTCTTCATAAAAAGAAATCGCCGTTTCAGGATACTTAAAGTGTTGCAAATAGGTGGCGACTTGCCAATAAGTCAGTTGTTGACGCACTTTAGCAATCACCTTTTGGATATCCGCTAGTCGTTTTTCCCAGGTAGGATAAACGCGGGTTGCCTTAGCCCAATACTTAAAAAAATTCTCTCGGTCATTTAGGGCATTGATCTGAAAACCAGCGACAGCCGCATAAAGCAAGCCATATTGATCCGCTAAACGTTCATGTTCTTTGCGACCGTCATCAACCACTGTGCTTTCTTGATCGGTTTGCCAAAAGAACAAACGCCAATTGTGGCGAGTTGAAAGAGACTTTTCCAAAACGGAACAGATAATCTGTTGATTTGTAAAATGTTCCTTAACAATATGCGTCAGTTCATGCCCTAAAATAAAGGCCAATATGGCATCATTTTTATCAGTTTCATAACCACTGTTATCGACGATGTTGAGGAGCCCTTTACTCAGAATAACGCCGTCAGGAAAGGCCCTAGCAAAAAAACTATCCTTTTCAATGATCTTAAGTTGTGGACGTTTAATACCGCCATGCACCATAGCAATAGCACGCACTTGGTCAAAAATGCGTTCTGCTCGGCCCACGAGTTTACTGTGCTTAGCCGTGACAACACGAGAGTTGGCAAGAATTTCGGAAGCCCGACTGTTGGTGAGATTCGGGCAGTCTGACGACGCGCCACTTGCCGATGACGCGCCACTTGCCATAGAAAGGACAAGTAAAGTGAGTGACAATGCAATGTGTTTTATCATTGTTTGTTATAAACCTCTGTTTGTTGTGGTGAGTAAGTTTTAGGATAAGCTTGGGGATAAATTCCCATAAGTGCTGGCCCAAATAGACGTCCAAGATAAATCTTGGACTCCAGAAGATTATTCGCCTATGACGAGCTGGCCCAAATAGACGTCCAAGATAAATCTTGGACTCCGGACTTTGGACGATTTA
>NBMI01000229.1 GCA_002085445.1 Candidatus Parabeggiatoa sp. nov. 2 | reverse complement strand
AAAACATTTTCCTAACTAAGAAATCTTGTCATTTGCATTTTAAGCCTTTAATACCTACATTATTTACATTGATTTAAACTTTTTTATAATTGACAGCTATCAACTTTAAGTTAGGTTTGAGAACAATGATAAAAACAAGATATCTATCCCTTTACCCTAAGCCTATAGTGTTAGATCCTGCACTTGAAGATTCATTTGAAAAAGTATTAGAAAGTCAGTACTTGAATTTTAAACATATGCGAAGTGCTAGACTCACCTTTAATATCTTTCGAGTATTTTTGAATATAACTAATAGGAAGTTACACCTATTGGATTTAAACCGATCTCAAGAGTTGTTAATAAGAACATTTATTGGTTTTATATATACGGCACTTGATGTTGGTCAAGAACAGAGAAAATATCAGCTTTCTAGTGATTTTAGAACAATAATTACTCATATTTATAATCATGTTGGCCTCACGCATCCAACGTTTCCAAGCATTCTTAAATCTCAAATAACAAAAGATGTTCAACAGTGTATAACTCAGTATCGAGAAACTACGATCTGTTTCGATAGATTAAAGTATTACGAAGGTTGGTTTGTTACCTGCAAGCATGGAGAACGTCGCTTCGCGAACCTGTCTCTTTTTGAATTACATTATGGAGAAAGTTTCACTACTCAAGTATTTGAATCGCTAAACCGTTTTATAGCTACAAGACTCAATAAAACAGCAGAAGCAGACTTAAACGGATTTGTAAACTTGTCCCACATAATGATGCAAGTTTGCCCTACATTGGAAGACTTACAACTTGCTACAAAACCTAAGCATATCAACTGTTTTTTTGAGCAGTTGTTTTCTGTTTATAAATTAAGAGTTAAAGTTAACAATGAGTCGATGAGAAGTTTTTACAGGTCTTCATGGTCAAAGGCTTTGTTGATAGCAAAACAGGTTTTTATAAACAGTAATATTTGGCCTGTACCACCCTACGAAATTTTTCAGCCCAACTGGAAATCCAGCTCTACTGACAGTGAAACAAATATCGTAAAAAATCAAAAAGGCAATGCTTTCAACGGTAAATTGGTAACGAAAATTCCTTTATCTTATAGTGATGAAGAAGCTATTAGGAAAATATTATTCTCAATTGAGAGAGATATAGATCATGTTTCCATAGCGTGTAAAAAAGAGGTTGATAATACAATGGAGGCGTTTTATCGACGAAAAAAAATAGCGTCAAGTGGTCAAGTTAAGCAAGTTATTCCTGTAGGCTATGCTAATGGACAGGTAATTGACATGAATGATCCTGCCAATCAAGCTGCAACTTGGGCTCACTATCTTTGGGATTATTCTGGTTCGTCATATACAGGTTTTTTAGGCGTTAATAAAACCAGTGATTTTGTTAAAGAATTCGGCTTGCTCGGACCTTCATATTCCCTAATTCCTTTTGTTCTACTTTTGATTGAGCAACATCCAAAAATCACAGAAAGCTGGCTTACTAATTTTGAGTTATTTGACAAGCATGGTAAGCATAAAGGTTTTAGGGAAACAGGTGGGGCGTGGATAGCTGAAAGCGTCAAGCGACGAAAAAAGCCAACGCTAGCTCAGCAAGTTATCATTCTTAATGATGTTTCTAAATGCTTAATTGAAAATATTATTCTGTATACCAGCGAAGCTCGTGAGTGGCTGAGACATCAGGGAAGTAATGACTGGCGTTATTTGTTACTTCGGAGTTCTTCTGGGTTATCACCACCTGGGCGCATTAGACGTATATTTTCTCCCTCGCATGAAGTAATGGAAGAAACTCCCTTAGTAGAGTCAATTCTGTCTCCTACTACTCTTGTCGATGCAGACACTGCCCAAGAAATAAGGAGTAATTTAGGATGTGCTAGCATGCGAGCTTCTTGCGGTGTTCGTGTTTATTTACGAACAAGGAGCGTGAAATCGATGAGTGAAGCTTTGGGCCATGAAAATTACGATCCATATTTGCTCAGCTCATATTTACCAAAGCCGATCTTAGATTACTTCCAAGCTAGATGGGTTTCTATCTTCCAAAATGCGTTGATATATGAAGCTATGAAAGATAGCGATTTTTTATTCGACTCGATCGATATTGAAGAAAGAGAGTTGGAAGCATTCTTACGAAATCATGCCTTAAAAGCGTTGCCTGAGCATATTGTCGACGGGCAAATTAATGACATAATCGCCCCCTCGATTAATGGCAATCTTTATGATGGAATTATTACTGTATCCGTGCCACTACTCAAGGTTCTGAATTCTTTAGTTGAATTGGTTGAGAGTGCTCCCAAGAAGCAGAAGTTTACTCAGATAGCTGTTGAGTGGTATGAAGTAGCTTATTTCATCCGTTCTAGTGTTCATGCGGGCGTAGCAGACCAGAATGTTATGAAAGCTATGAAAGATGCTGAGGATGAACCATTGGCACCCGAACGATTATTTGGGGCTGTTTATGCGCAATCTTAAGTTAGCTATAAATAATGGCGAAAAAAACATTGAAAACATGACTAAAACTGAGCTGAAAGAGGCACAAAATTTGGCGTTGTCGATTCCTTTTGAGTCACGGCAAGCTTTTTTTGAATTAATACTAAAGCCTGCTGTTCCATCATTTAGTTATAAAATTAAATCCCCAGAATGGTTGATATCTGATTATAAAGATCCTGTATGGGATTGTCTTTTTGGCCGGAGTAGAAAAAGGATTGATTTTAGAATAAAACTTGAAGATAGTAGCCTTCTTACCGACCCTAAAAATAGCCAATTTCTTTCTACTCTCAAATATATTTTATGTATTCAAACCCACCCGCGATATAGCGGTGGGAGGCGATTAGCTCCAACGACTTGTTCGCGTAAGGTCTCGAACGCATTGAATTTTTTTGATTTCATATTGTTGAGAGGGGAATACTTCCGACCAGCAGAGTTTGGAATTTCGTTAGTAACTAGTAACGATCTTCATCTATTTTTGGAACGAATGCGGATAGGAGTTAGTGAAGGAGTTTATGAGTACTCTCAACGTGTCGCACAGTTTCTTAAGGAAAAGGCGATGAAAGTGAATGATGCTCACATTAATGCTTGCATAAAACACTGCCCAGAAATCCAATATCCACCTGATGATTGTCTCCTTGGATTAACGAATGGAGAGTTATTACGTGCAAAAGTATGGATGTGGACCGAAGGTGGCTATAAAAAACAGGCTGGATATAAATCAAAAATTTTAGTAGACCCTTTATATTCTAATACCCTCAGTGGATGTAACTCCAATTTTAGTCAGATTCCAGAGTTAATATTTGGTGACCAATATAAACCAAAAGAATTTGCTGCAGTACCTGTTAAGTCTAATCTGGGGGGGGGGGATGTTCAAATAAGTCCATTATAAGTTACAAAGAATTTGTTCGCTCGTTACGAATTGTATCAGGTAAAAAGTTTCAGGGCATACAAGGCAATGTTCTTGATGAATTTGATGGTCAGAGAAAATTGAGTAAGCTTCCTGAACTCAAAGGGATATGTCGGTTCCGGACACTCCCTGGGCATGTAGCATTAAAAGCTTTGCGTGATGCGCTTGAATTTACAACTAAATATGCTGATGACATTTTCAAATCTGTTGGCGAGATCTTACTAGTTGATAAAAGTTACCCTGGTAATAAAGTGAATATACTCGATATGTTAGTTCCTGATGTTACTTCGAACACTCTTTCAGAATTGGGTGTTAATACATGGATCATCAAAGAAAAAAATATTAACACAGATGAATATTTTAAAATATTTAGATCTAATAGTAGTTTGCATGCTTTATATGAAGTATTGCTGGGCAGTATTCTTGTTGTTGTTGGTATCTTGATGGCTCGACGTACAAGTGAAATAAGGGAACTCAAGCATGACTGTTTATTACCAAATGGGAAAGATCCCCATTTGTATAAACACAAAGATGTTAATTTCTCTATTGAGTTTGACAACCGAAAATCTGGCCATGCAGGGGATAGGGAACTGCTCATTCGGCCAATCACACGATCAGCTGCTAAGTTAATCTGGAAATTACAGCAGTTTCGACAACTGATTAAAGAAAGCAAGGAGGAATCCACTAATGAAAGTTTATTGGTAAGTATTTCTCAATCAGCGACTCCCTCTTTCGGAATTTCTAACTCATCCTATATGTGGAATTTAAACAGATTCTGCGATTATTTTGAAACGAAGACAATCGAACTCGATGAACTTGGAGTACGTCGTTATTACATTCGGCAGCATCAACTACGGCGATTTTTTGCCATGTGCTTCTTTTGGAGTTCGGGATATGACGGACTCGATACACTGCGTTGGTTTCTCGGTCATACAGATGCGGAGCATCTTTGGCATTATATTACAGAAAATACGCCAGGTGTGGTTTTGCGTGGTGTGAAAGCCGAGGCTTTAGTGCATGGCCTCAATGCTGGTAACATTAAAGGAATTGAGCGTATTCGGGAGTTGCTCAAAGAACGCTTCGAATTGGGTGCACTATCAATCGAATCACTTGCTGACATTGTTGATGATTTTGAAGAAGAAGCTCAATCGGGTTATGTTAAGCTTGATCCTACATTAGATAATCTTAAACAAGAGCTTGAGTTCAATGTGGGAAAATTATTGATGGAAGGAGTGATTGATCTTGAGCCAACGTTTTTAACTGTTACTAATGATAAAGGGGAAATCGTTCAAAAAGTTACTTTAGTTCTGGTGATAAATGAGGTTAAAAATGACGAGTAGTCAACGATGGCTGTCAACGCAGTCGCTCAATAACACACTACTTCAAGTGATTGACAACCCCATTCCATGGTCAGAAAATCACGAATTTATTAATTCTCTTAAGTCGCAGAGCAAGCTAGCCAAATGGGAAAATGCAGATAGAAAAATTACAAGTTGCAGTTTAAATACCTTAAAATCAAGCGCCGATAACGTCTTAAATGATGGTTTTTCAGGAATAGATCTGCGCCGCATTGGTGCGCTAGGAGCTATAGAGCGGGAAGTCGCAAAGAAATTACAGCCCAAGCCAGGTACTCGGATTGCTTTGGTGACTAAAATCAAAGATCAATCTGTAAAAATAGCAGCGCTTGAGGCACGCAATATGACCTTAACGCACTTTATTAGAGAGCTTCAATCTATTGCTGAAAATGCTATCCTATCTTCTGGTTCAAAGGTCTCGGTAGTACGCCATAAAAGAAACCTAGCTGTTGTTCATGCCAAACTATCTGCCTGTGGAGAAAACTCGTTGGTAGTAATAACCGAACTTTCTAATGGCGAGTAATAAGCAGTTATTTAGCCTCCTTTCTGGTGATTTCAATTTGCCTGCGCATGTAGATGAGAGAGGGAAGGTAAACATGCGTGAAGCTGGTGAGATTCCATTCATTTATTGGCCTAATTATGTACCTTGTTACGAGGCAAATGCTTACATGCTGTCACAATGGCGACAGGGTAAAAGCCGTCGAAACAGGGGGGGGACTCTGGCGGAATATGCTAAAAATATCTCTCCATTAATACGGTTTTGCTTTTGTAACTCCATAACTATGATTGATATGACAGATAACCTTTTTGCTCAGTTTGTCAGAGGACTACAATCAAGGAACAAAAGTGGAGAGTTGCAACGGTCAAGTAATGCCGTGATTAAGATTGGTCGTAAGTGTATTGATTTCTTAATTTTTATAGGTGAGTTACACGATAATATCGATTTTATTGGTGAAAGTAATTGTCGAATTTCGGTGACCCAACGAGAAATTAAGAAAAAACGTGCAGGGAAGCGGCCCGTAGTAATAAAGTACTGGGATCATGCTGATTTACCTGACCCTGATCCAATACGAAAGAAATTACCTATAAGCCCAAAAGTTGTACATGCGCTCAAAAACGAAATTAATACGATCGTAGACAAGGGGTTGCGGTTGAGAAAAGCGTTAATGATAGCATGCTTTGAGCAGACAGGGGGGCGTAGGTTTGAGGTATCTCATATTCAAATAAAAGATGTAGAAAAAGCATCGCTTTCTTCTGGAGGGGCACCGTTGCTTTCCATGATCACTGTGAAAGGGGGAGACAATAGAGAGGTGCCGGTGCCACGTACTTTTATCGAGCAAGCTATGAGGTATATTAAGCGTATACGCAGGAAGATTATTCGCTCTACTATCGGCACTAAAAATGATCATGGTTTTCTTTTGATAAGTCACACAACAGGCAAACCATTGAAACCAGATACGATCACTACTGAACTTCATAACCTTTGTTCTTCCGCTGGCGTTGATGATGAGCCTGGACATGCCCACTTATTTCGTCACGCTTACATAACGCAAAAATTTGTCGCTGCAATTCAACATTATGAGTTGAATAATAGTGATGAGTTCAGAAAGGCATTGTTGTCTACTTCGAAATTAAAATTGGATATACAGCAGTGGACAGGGCACAAAAATACCGAATCATTAGATATATATATTGATTTAGCTTTTAATGAAATGACCCATATGAGTCGAGTTTATAATTCGATTTCACTAGGTGCTGCTGTCGGAGTTGCCTTGGACCAAGTTGATAGCTTACGAGCGGAGCTTGTCGCGGGAGCTAGATCAGCAGAAATCATTGATGAATTAGAATTGATTCTAATAGGTTTTAAGGATGATATTGAAATGGCAACAAAGCAAACTTATGACTAGGCTATGATTCTTAATTTTCCATCTACGGTAACGCTGTTGCGCGCAAAATTACCATCGCACTTTCAGCCAAATTAACATCAACCGTTTTTGGTTGAAATTTGGGCTGTTTTCCGAGTTAGCGTCATAACATTTATTTTG
>NBMI01000029.1 GCA_002085445.1 Candidatus Parabeggiatoa sp. nov. 2 | reverse complement strand
CAAACCGATACGGACGGCGAGGGTGCTGGCGATGCGTGCGATACCGACGATGACAATGATGCTGTCAAGGATGGTGCAGATAATTGCCCATTAGTGGTCAATGCATACCAAACAGACACGGACTGACGATGACGGTGATAGCGTTGCTGACAATGCCGACAATTGCCCATTAGTGGTCAATGCCGAGCAAACCGACACGGATGGTGATGGTGCCGGCGATGCGTGCGATACCGACGATGACAATGATGCTGCCAAAGATGGTGCAGATAATTGCCCATTAGTGGCCAATGCTGAGCAAACCGATACGGACGGTGATGGGGCCGGCGATGCTTGCGATACCGACGATGACGGTGATAGCGTTGCTGACAGTGCCGACAATTGTCCATTAGTGGTCAATGCTGAGCAAACCGACACGGACGGCGATGGTGCCGGCGATGCTTGCGATACCGACGATGACAATGATGCCGTCAAAGATGGTGCCGACAATTGCCCATTAGTTGCCAATGCTGAGCAAACCGACACGGACGGCGATGGTGCCGGCGATGCGTGCGATACCGACGATGACAATGATGCTGTCAAAGATGGTACCGATAATTGTCCATTAGTGGTCAATGCTGAGCAAACCGACACGGACGGCGATGGGGCCGGCGATGCGTGTGATGCCGACGATGACGGTGATGGTATAGGCGATGTTTGCGATACCGACGATGACAATGATGGTGTCGAGGATGGTGCCGATAATTGCCCATTAGTGGTCAATGTCGAGCAAACAGATACGGACGGCGATGGGGCCGGCGATACTGACGATGACGGTGATAGCGTTGCTGACAATGCCGACAATTGCCCATTAGTGGTCAATGCCGAGCAAACCGACACGGATGGTGATGGTGCCGGCGATGCGTGTGATACCGACGATGACGGTGATGCTGCCAAAGATGGTGCCGACAATTGCCCATTAGTTGCCAATGCAGACCAAACCGACACGGACGGCGATGGTGCCGGCGATGCGTGCGATACCGACGATGACGGTGATGGTACCGATGACAGTGCCGATAATTGTCCATTGGTTGCCAATGCCGAGCAAACCGATACGGACGGTGATGGTGCCGGCGATGCTTGTGATATCGACGATGACGGTGATGGTATAGGGGATGTTTGCGATACCGACGATGACAATGATGGTGTCGAGGATGGTGCAGATAATTGCCCATTAGTTGCCAATGCTGAGCAAACCGATACGGACGGTGATGGTGCCGGCGATGCGTGCGATACTGACGATGACGGTGATGGTGTCAAGGATGGTGCAGATAATTGCCTATTAGTGGTCAATGCTGACCAAAACGATATGGACGGTGATGGTGCCGGCGATGCGTGTGATATCGACGATGACGGTGATGGTATAGGCGATGCTTGCGGATGGTGCAGATAATTGCCCGTTAGCAGCCAATGCAGACCAAACCGATACGGACGGTGATGGGGCCGGCGATGCTTGCGATACTGACGATGACGGTGATGACGTTGCTGACAGTGAAGACAACTCTCCATTAGTTGCCAATCCTGCTCAAAAAGACACCGATGGTGATGGTATAGGCGATGCCAGTGATACCGACGATGATAATGATGGTGTCGAGGATGGTGCCGATAATTGCCCATTAGTGGTCAATGCCGAGCAAAACGATACGGACGGTGATGGTGCCGGCGATGCGTGTGATACCGACGATGACGGTGATGGTGATACCGACGATGACAATGACGGTGTCGAGGATGGTGCAGATAATTGCCCGTTAGCAGCCAATGCAGACCAAACCGATACGGACGGTGATGGGGCCGGCGATGCGTGCGATGAGACCGACCGGCCACTAGAAAATGTTGCTCTCAACAAGGCCGTGGCGCTGTCCAACTCACAATCGGGCGGCGCTCCAGAGCGTGTCGTTGACGGCAATACCAACGGCAACGATAGCCACCACTCTGTCACCCACACCACAAACAACAGCCAATCTTGGTGGCAGGTGGACCTAGCAGGGGTGTATGACATTGAGACCATCAATGTGTACATTCACACAGACTGCTGCAGTAAGCGGTTGAGCGATTTCTACGTCATGGTGTCGGAAACCCCCTTACCAGCGGATCTGAACAATGCTAGAAGCCAAGCGAACTGGAATCAGCACGTCGTTAGTCTGGCCGAACGACAAGAATCCTTTACCGTGGGTACCCAAGGCCGTTACGTCCGGGTGCAACTGGCCGGTTCAAACGCGCTCTCTCTGGCTGAGGTAGAGGTTATGGGGCGTGCAGCAACCGAATAGCAAGCGTAGGATCAATACCATTGACTATTAGTCAATTTTGTCAGGTGGGCAAGGTTGTCCACCTGCCTTGATAATTGGCTAAACGATGAAATAGTACTTAATATTCAATGAGTTATAAAAATAGGAGAGGTGGTAAGGCTGAAGCAGTGAGTGTACCGACTAAACACAGTACAAGAAATCTGGAAGGTTTCTTTTGAGGGCCATGTTGTCAAATTGATTCAGTTAATTTGATTGATGGCCCTTTTTTAAAAGTTAGGTGTTTTGGATTTAGACAGTCTAACTACAAGGATTCGTTATAATAAGGGATTAAACCATTAGGTGTTTTGAGTTTAGACAGTCTAACTACAGGGATTCGTTATAAAAAAGGATTAAATCATTAGGTGTTTTGAGTTTAGACAGTCTAACTACAAGGATTCGTTATAATAAGGGATTAAATAACGACAGGGATTCGTTGCTTATGAACGGATTGATTTATTAGAAACGAGTGAAAAATCCGCATCGATTAACGAATCCCTGTAGTTACTATTAGAAATGAGTGAAAAATCCGCATCGATTAACGAATCCTTGTAGTTATAATGGCACAACGTACTCGTAAATCTCTTGCTTAACCCGATTTGAGGGATTCTGTTTTAACAGTTCTCGCAGCACGGCCTCATTTTCTGGATATTCTTTTAGGTTCTCGCCCAGTACCTTAACTAATGCTTCCTGTCCTTCACGAAAATCAACAACCAAGGCCTCTTTTCTGGCCCATTCGATGCCTTCAGCGGTGGGCGGCATACGCACCAACGTTTGCAAGGCCGCTTGCCGAACTTTTGGGGATTTTTCAGTCGCATAATGCTGAGCCAAGACGGCTATCGCCGCCGGATCATCCATGCGCCGCAACGCATCATAAGCACTAGCACGTACTCCAGAGTCTTCAGCCGTGAAATAGGGAGCAATCTCATCAAGGACGTCGGCACCGCCGTAGTTGCTAATGGCCGTTAATGTGAGGCTTTGTTCTTTCGGATCGTCTGTGTTTTTCAAATTAGCGACTAATTGTTTACCAATTTCTGGCTTGAGTTCCTCATTCAGTTTCTCCTGATGTCCAAGACTACCAATCGCATAAAGTGACATGGTTTTGCGTTCTCGAATTGTTTGAACATCCACAGAAGGCACGGAATCACTTAACATTTGTTGTAATCCTTCTGAATTTCGCATATCTTGGTGCAACTCCCACAATTTTTCCACCATAAACGCTTCAGGGTATTCAAAATCATGAACATAAAGTAAGGCGCGAATATGCGTGAGATCGCTAAAATGAGATTCTGTGGCGGCTTGAACCACCGCTTGTTGGGCTTCTGTGTGACCAGTTTCAATGATTAAACGCCAAAGCGTTAAATGGGTGGATTGATCAAAACGCTCGGCTTTAGAATCGCCGTCCAGAATACCCACTACTTCAAAAGCCGCTTGTGGTTTTTGGCGCAAATAGTTGACGAAAAACTTCTCTGCCGTACTGCTGGCATTCATTATCCCTGATTGTTTGACTTCTGCATATTTTGCCAAAGCACCGTTGATATCCAAGTTAGCGCCTATCCAATTCAAGCGTTCGTCAGTGGCATAGTATTTGGGTTTGATATAACGCGGCGAATTCAAATCAGCCAAAAATTGGGCAAATCTCTCTGGAAATTGCTTGGAAAGGCTTCTAGCAATTCGGTGGGCAGAAAAACGGCTATTGCCGGTAGCCCATTCATAACTACCGGTGGTTGAGACGGTGCGTTCCTGTTGTTTTATACTCAACAACCAACTGCCTTTTTGAGGAAGGGTGATTTGATGAAGGCTGTGTTCAATGCGGGTATTCGTATCGGCCATCGCATGACCTAAACCCGATTGTGCCGCCTTGATAGAAAGGTATTTGAGTTTACGTTTGGTAAGGTGAATAGTGGGTTCGGTGGGTTCTGCTTGTTCTAGGATGTATTCGGCTCGGTAAGTACCCGTTGGATCAACTTCACGAGTACGCCAGGTGGTTTTAGCTTCTTTGGCAAAGCCGACTTGCATCATGTAGATAAGATTCTGAACCGCTTGTTTTGCCTGGGGGGAAATATCCTTGACAAATTTAAAATGGCTAATATAACCTTTGTTATTCATACGAAAAGCCACCGGGTATTGTATGGCTTCAGCATAAGTGGCCGTTTGTCCATTGATTTGATAATCAAGTCCTCTAATTATCGCCGCGACATTCCATCGCCCTGGTTTGTAGGCGTAGTATTTTAGGTATAATTCACCACTGGCTTTGAGCTTGATTTCACTTTTTTGCCGTTGTTGACTGCCACCGCTTTTCGCCGCATCACTTGGCATCACTTGTGCGATGAGAAACCAAAAATCAATCTGTGTCTCCGCCTCACCTTCAAAAGAATAGGCAAGTGTATTGCCATTTGTTGGTGAAAAACGAAGTTGGATGGGTTTGACGACTTTTTTCTGTGTCGGTTGTTCTGATTTTTTCGGTGCAGGTTGTTGTGAATCAGGTGTTGCCAATGTTTTTGGTGGAGGTTGGGACGATTGGACAACTTTTTCTGGCGGTGCTGGAAGAGTGGCAGGTTCTTCGGTTTTTTCAGCTTGCCAGAAGAAAACGGCGATAGCTACTACGATTATTGCTACCAAAAAAGTAGCGATGACGAAAACACGTTTCATGTTTTTTTAATCCTCCAATGGGTAATGATTTGTTATAAAAACAATCCTTGCAGTTAAAAAAAAAAAGCCCCAAACGCTAAGGGGCTTAATAAGTCATAGTAAGAAATTTGAGAAACAGAATTATAATTACACTATCAGAATTGACAGAATGATAGATTAACAGAATAAAGTCATTCTGAAAATGTTTAAATGCTTCTGTCAATTCTGATTCAAACATTCATCACATCAATAGCTACCTTTTTTCCACCAAAACCGGATACCATAGGTATCTTCAGGAACAGACTGCGGCGTGTATGTGATAACAACTTTATGCATTCCGAATGGAATATCCTGTGTCACAGTCCTGTTCTCAGTGGAAGAATTGCTAAATAATTCTATTTTGTGAGCATCATCTTCCACACCATCTTTGTAAAGTTCTACCTTTGTTTGCCCAGATGAAAAGAATGTAACAATTTTTTCACTAAGTGTTTTGGTCGTCATACCAGGATCACAGGCCTGTTCGTCCCACACCTCCTCAGGGACACCATCAAGTGCCCATGTAGGGGTACACTGATCAGTTGTTTCCCTAATTATCTTCCTCCCTCCATAACCAGCCTTTACTTGAAACTGGTGTTGTCCTACAATCTGAAGGCCTTCACTGGTGACATTTAATTTGCTGCCAGCAAATTGAATAAAGCCTTCCATTTTAACCGCGACTTGAGAGGTTGTATTGGGCCAGTTATAGGCTATTTCATGCCAATCAGCATCCCACATGCCATGAGAAATCCGAGATGAAGATGGTGAGCAGCTAAAATCAGAACAGTCATATTGCCGCACTATGAAAGATTCCGGGGCAAATCCAACACCAACCGGGGGAACAAGCTGAAAAGCTTTCTTGATTGGAGGATCCCAGTTAACAATGGTCAAGGTATGAGTTACGAGATCGTACCCAAGTGTTTTCACTGTAGCTTGAACATAGAATCTACCCCCCAAAAGTTTCAATTCCAGTGGTACTTCAAGACGAAAAGTTGCTACTGGATATGAAGGTAATATTTGAAAGCTGCTTCTAAGCGTTACGCCAACGTCAATTAGCGTTATCTTGGTGCCAACCCCAATAAATACTTCTCCTAACTCAAGATCACCTAAACTCAAATCTTTACCAACACCGACTTCACCTATAGTACTCAACTCGGCAAAAGGGCCACCTTCAAGGATTAGTTTATTGTTGGGTGCTAGTTTGACAGCCCCACGAAGACCAACTTTTCCGGTGGCACTAAGTTTAAGAAGGATAGGAACAGGCCCCACCTGCAGATTGACGCTTTTATCAAAGAATTTTTGGGCTATTTCCCATTTTTCTGTGACGTTATCGTCCATCTTAGAGTTCCAGAGTGCGCCAGTATTAACTGCACACATCTGTTTGCATCGAGCCTGACGGTTTTGTCTGTTTGTCGAACCCTCTGAGTCCACGATATATGCTAACTGAGCACCACTGCCAAATCTCTCGCAAATTCTTTTACACGTTTGACAAGAATTATCACACGTCTTTTTGTTTAGCTTGTCGAGGTTTACTCCTTCATTAAATATTGCACGGTCCATAACTGTAACCCTAGCAGAAGCATGACTGCTCGTTATGTCATCAATATCAAAATTGAAACCGGCTTGAACCCGCAAGATAACATTTTTCTTGCCATAAATTGTGGCCCATACTTCGTTATCAAAGTCAGCTGTTGCACCCATTGGAAGGGTTACGCCCCAAGAATCGTCTGTTCGATAAGTCAATGTTGGCCCAATTTTAAAACCGGCCTCAAAAGTAGCCGGATTGCCGGCTTTTCTTGGTTTTATCAGTTCAGACAATCCCGTTATATTAGCAAGTAAATCCGTTGTCTCAGAAGCCCTTGTCCGTTGTTCATTCTGTGCTACTAAATACTTGATTGTAAAGCGTTTAACATTGTCAGACGTGTTGTTTTCCCATTCTGTGATTTTATTGTCGGGATCGATCTTAACAATCAATTCCACCGTGGTGTCTGATTGTTTCTTCAGCAATGCTTTAGAAGCAGCATCGTCAATATAAAGGGCGTAGGTGTGACCTCGCTTTTCTTGACGGAATAAAGACGCACAACGCTCACCCGCTGGAGAAACCTCTGCATTTTCCTGTTGGCGGCATTCCTTGTCATAAGTCATTTTGGGGGCCTTAATAAGATTTCCAGCCTCATCTTGGTGTAAAAATGACAAGGGATAACTCACAGCATCAAATGCCAGTTCAAATGTGATATCAACGGGTTCCACGGTGTCCAATCCCATAGATTCTACTTCCATGTTCAATTCCAACGAGGCATTGGAGAGAATTTCCAAGGCTGCTTTCTCGTCTGTTGAAATTTCCACTTCGTCTGGCGTTTCTAGCTCATCTCGAACATCTGGAATCTCGCCATTTTCGGGTTTCTGTTCAGCCGGTTTTGGCAATACAAAACTGTTATTAACCAACTCAGCGAACAATATCCGCAGATTCGGTTTATCAGGATTGCCAATGATAATACTGGCTGGTGCCGCCAGATAATTGTCGGCCAAATCTCCCGTTTCTTCACCTTGCAACGCATCATCATGAGCTACGTAGTCAGCACGGTTGAGCGCGAAAACGGCCACATAAGTACCCGGTTCGATTTCAGGTACCTCAAAGCTATGCTCCAGATGGACTTTCTTATTACCACTTCCTGGCTCATACGTGATCGTGGTAACTCGTCCACCGACTGTTTGAGTTTGGACAATCGGTGCTTTCTCCTCACCATTATGTCCCAGTTTATCAATGCTCAAAGCAGTAAAGACATGGACTTGTCCCGACGATTCTTGAGCAATTTTTTCAAGTGGTTTTTCACCACTTAAATCTAAATCGGATGCATTACCGGTATAGGGTACCAAGAACACTTCTACCCACACGTTGTACTTAGGTGCGTCGGTTTCTATGTCAAACCGAATAGTCGTTGGATAACCAGATTCTGCGGTATCTTCTACCCAAACATCCGTGAACTTGAGATTGCCTAGTTGAAAGTCAGGCACATAAGTATCATCACCGACTTCGTCAACCACCACTTTGCCTTTTCCATCTGCCGTTTCGGTACGCAAGGGCAGTTTGGTGCCGGCGGGAATCTTAACTTTGAAATCGCCTTCATGGTCAGTAACCGCTTCAGCAACGGTATTGCCATCGGCATCAATGACTTTAATGGTTGTCTCAGTGATAGGTACACCGCTCACCTCATCAACCACATAGCCATCTTCCCAATAGGCTTCCGTGACTTCATAAGGGGTTTCATCGCCTTTATCCCGTTCATATAAATAAAGATCATAACCGCCCTCGCCACCGGCGCGTTTGGAATGAAACAGGATATATTTCGCCCCTTGGGACAAAGCCGGAAAACCCTCGGTAAACGGGCTATTAAGGCCGGGCAGCAACAGCAACTCTTGAGAACGGCGTTCTAGCAAGAAAATATCGCTCCCCCGATGGAGTAAATGGGGATTATTCCGATTACTGTGGAAAGCCATAAAATCGCCATCGGCAGTGATGTCGCTCCCTCCCTCGAAATCGGGTGAATTGACCGACGTTGGCAAGTCAATGATTTCATTGCTGTTTAAGTCAAATAGATGAACACTGCCAACGCCTCCTTGGCCGTCGTAGCGCTCAAATCCATCAAATCCCAGCAGGTTGGTACCAGAGAGAGACGGGTTAGATTCGCCAGCCTCGGTATTCACTGTCAACGGTACTAAGCGTTGCTCGGCTATGTTGTAAAAATAGAGATTGGAGTCAATCCCATTGCCGAACTCATTCGGTTCATCCCGACGAAAAGCCAATTGCGTGGCATCAGCGTTGAGGGCCGGTTCCAGGTTTTGTACCTCAGCATCAGCACTGTTCAAGCCTGGTAAATCCACTAAAGATTGCGTGCTAATGTTATAAAGATAAATTTCAAAACGCCCGCTGCGATTAGAATGGAAAGCCAGCCAATGGCCATCACTACTGAGACTGGGATCGGCCTCCGTCGCTGGCGAATTGAGCCAATTCAGATCCAAAAGCCCTTCACCCAGCCGATAGACATAGATATCAAGGTTACCAGAGCGATTGCTTTGGAAAACAATTGTTTGCCCATCATCACTGATGTCGCCAAAGGCATCATCGGCGCGACTATTTAAACCGGGCAGGGAGATGAAATGATGATCATCAATAACCGGCGGCTGTTCGGCCATATCTTCACGTCTCAGTAGCGAGACAATTCCCATAGGGCCACCACTTTGCTGATCAATGCTGTCAAATCCCAAGATGTATTTCTGCCAATAATCCAGTCCTAAAATGGCCTGATAGTTGGCATCACCCAAGTCCGCCACGCTCACTTGTTCGACCGGCAATCCCAGCGCGGCTTCAACAAAAGTGTCAGAACCATAAGGCCACAGATAAATGTCTATTTCGGTGACGGCATTCCAACTGTGTGAGTTGGCATCATAGCCCAATTTCTGGGCAACGCCCGTGTCCAAAATAACACGATCCTTCAGAGTGGTGCCCAGCACCAGTTGGATTCCTTCATGCTCAAAATCAAAGCCAACCTCAGCACGGCTCCCGTTTTCTGCGCTACTGCTCGCCACAAAAGGAATGGCTATATCCGTAAAGCTTTGCTCCGGGGCCTCTTCATCTATTTGTCCTTCTACGTAACTATCGAATAACAAATGTGCCGACACACCACCGATAAGCGGCATAGAACCCACGCTCAAGCCAGCCGCCCCGGCCGGATCAAAGTTGAACTCCATCATGCTGATGCGCGGTTGCACACGAAGCATGGGCACATCCACCGTTGCGTTGCTTTCCAGATAGCCGGCCGGACGCGCATGGTAAAGACCAATAATACCATCGACGCCTTCCAGAGAGTGCCCAGCGAGTTTGGCATAATCTTGGCTATTAGCCGCCACGATCCGCAGGTTGTTCACCCCAAGCGTGTCAGCAAGAGCGGCAACACCAGTGAGTTTGTCTCCCAATACTCGCAATGTGACCGGTTCGCGGGTTTTGCTAATGAGCGCCGGCGAGATTTTGTCATCAAAAAGCACCATAGCACTTAGCGTGGTATCAACCAGCAAGTTAAGCGGTTGCCCACCCACCAACACGGATAGAGTAAACAATCCGCCGGCCGTTTGGGTTAACGGAAGCGTCTCTTCTTGCAACAGAGGATTCGGACTGACGGAAGTCTGTTTTTCCGCTTGATGATACATATAAACATCCGAACCGCCTTGGCCTCCCGGCCGTTGGGAATGAAAGACCATAAACTCGCCATCACCGCTGAAACTGGGGGCCGCCTCGTCAAACTCGGAATTCAGTCCGAGTACTTTTGTCGGTATTTCAGTGGGCCAATGAACCACAAAAATATCCCGATCATGGAGTCCCATTTGCGGATTAGTGCGGTTACTTTGAAAAGCGATCACGTTGCCATCCGGACTGATTGTCGAGGCCATCTCCTGATAGGGCGTATTGACTAGCTGGAATTGGTTGGTAGAAACAACCCGCTTTTCTTCCCGGCTATAGACAAACACATCCTTTTGGCCCCGGTTATCGCTCCCCGCCGTATCACGGTGGAAAGTAATAAATAACCCATTTTCACTGACAGAGGGATCATACTCATTTTGCTCGGTATTCAAACCCGGCAGATCAACCCGTTGCTCAGTCTCACGATCATATAAATAGATATCCGAACCGCCCACACCGTCGGGCCGTTCCGAACGAAATGCAATATAGCGGCCGTCACGGCTAATGTGTGGATTTCGCTCTAACTGAGCGGAGTTAGCCTGGATAGCAATCAATTGCTGATCAGTGGTGTCATACAGATAAATATCATAACTACCCAGCCCCCCATCGCGGTTGGAATGGAAAACAAGATAACGCCCATCACCACTAATGGCCGGATCGGCCTCATCTTGCGCCGTGTTCAAACCCGGCAACTCAACAAGACCTTTATCGCGTTGCCAAACGTAAATATCCCAAGCACCGAGACTACCGGGCCGGTTGGATTGGAAAACGATAGTATTACCGCTCTCATCGGCGGCCGGAAAACGATCATCTCCTATGGAATTTAACCCTGGCAACTCGACATAATCTTTGCTTAAGCTGGGCGTTTTGTCCTTAACGGCGTGTTTGAAATTGGGCCGATGTAGCATAGTGATAGTGCCATCTGGCCCCCCGCTTTGGAAATCCACCGAGGAAAAACCCACAACATAAGACTGCCAGCGTGAAATACCCAGTACGCCCTCAAATGCCACGCCCATGGTACTGTACGGGGCCACACTGATTTCTGAAACCCGGAATTTTGGATGTAAGCTGATAGTTTCACGAGGCCCAACCAAATTAAGTTCAATTTCCTCATCTTCAGGAATAGCCCAAGTTTTGGTGGCCGGATCATAGCCCAACGATTTTGCGACTTTGGTATCCAGTACCAGTTTGCTCACCGCACCGGTATCTAGCAAAATATCCAAGTGTTCATCATTGGCCTCGCCGTAACTGCTTTTGGCTCTAAAACGCACTTGTAGATCCGAATAACTGCGATTAACCGGATCAAAAGAATCAACAACGGAAAGGGTTTTGCTACGGAACAAATAGGCCGAATCGGCGCGATCCAAAATAGGCATTTTGCCAAAAGACAAGGTTGCTACGCCCACCGGCGGCAAATTGAGCTCAAACACATTCACGGAGGGTTCTAATGTTGCTAACGGCACATCAAGCAACACACGATCCATTTTAAAATTAAGCCCTTCAGTTCTCCGTAGCCCAATAATCCCGTCGGCACCCTTCGCCGTCAGGGACGGATCATTTTGAGAATCGGGCCTTTGTATCACCATGATACGCATGTCTTCATCAGAATAGGCACCGATTCGTACCGGGGCAATGGCTAAAAAACCCTCACGAGTGACGCTGGCGTATCCTTTGGAAATGTTTTCATCCGTAAAGCTAATGGGGAGACTTTGCCTTTTAATCCGGGTATTGGATGGGGCAATTTTATCCTCAAAAACCAACAGGGCATTGGATCCGGTGTCAACCAACAAATTAAATGTCTGATTGCCAATCTCCACCGGCAACAAAAATTGATTAGCACCGCCCCGCCGCAGAGTAAATAGGGTTTCGTTACCCGTATAGGCTGGGGGCCGTGTTTCCAAGCTACCTTTTATCGAAAGGGTATTGTCAGAACCGGCCGTCATCTTCACCGCATAAAAATAATCCTTGGCGGCGGTTTTTTCATTTAAAACAGCGACGGTATCGACGGTTAAATAGCTTGGCGTCTGGGGATCATCGAAGGTGGCATCCGGTGGGCTTATTGAGCCATCCGCTGCTGGCACGGGCGATATTCGCTCGGCACTCACCAACGCAAAATTAGAATGATCGGTTGTAGAACGCAGTTTAACCGTGTAATAATCACCGGTAAGCGTTCCCGATTCATCGACTACCCCTACCACTGGGATAGTTGCCATCTTCGTTGCGGGATCATAAGTGGCTTGTGCCCAAAGCAACGAAGGAAACATAAGTAAGGCCGCCAGTAATATTGGACTTAAGGCCCGACTTCTCAGTGACAAATGCAATAATTGACTCATAGTTAATTTACTGCCGTTTTTAGGGATGCAATTTCCCAACTCACCCCAATTTGGCAATCCCGTTGTAATCGCTTGAAAATAAAATATAATTTAAAACAAGTCATAGAAATTTTAGTAACTCATTGTTATATAAACTAATTTATAAAACGATTGCCAAATTGAGGCACCTATAAAAATTTTTGCGTACAATACACGTTTTGAGGAAAAAATGCCAATCAAAAAATTAGGAAACGATTGCCAGTTTCGCGCACCGAAACCGCACTAGTACAGTAAGGCGGAAGTTTCGATACCACCCACAACCAACAGCTAAAGCAGTTGTCTAAGAGCTCAAGTACCCTAAAGGGCACTAAAAGAGGTTAGTAGGCTTTAGCCTACTTAAGCTTTTAGACAACGGCTTTAGTCGTTGGCGTTGGGGTGGTATGAAGACTCAAGTACCCTGAAGGGCACTGCAAGAGGTTAGTAGGCTTTAGCCTACTTAAGCTTTTAGACAACGGCTTTAGCCGTTGGCGTTGGGGTGGTATCGAAACTTCCGCTTTCTTGCACTAGTGAGTCGTATCTACCACGACTTGCATTGAGCGAATATTTGCTCTTTTAAAGCGACCTGTGGCTTTGACTTTTTTGAGGACTTTTTTGGCCTCTCGCATCGTTTCACCTGCATAAACTGCCAGGAAATCGTATTTGTTATTGGTGTTGCTATACCACACCCCAGCCCCTAAACAACCGAACGTTGAGGTAAAAACTTTCCGCCGCGGAAATAATTTTTGGGTTGCCAAACGTTTTTTCTCACTAATACCGCTGCCACAGTCTTTGGTTGGATCATCGACGATTTTGACCTTGATACTTTTGAGCAAAATCGCATAAAATGGTCTTGAGTAATGTCTTGACATCCTTTCTAAGGCCGTATAGGAAAAAGTCAAATCATTCGCTTGAAATGACCAACCGTCAATGGTACAGGGAGAATTTGGGTTATGGCAGACCCGTTCTAGTGTGCGAATATCCGGTGTGATTTCCGGAATTTGGGGCGTTGGAAAACCGTTTCTTGGTGTGCAGGTATGGCAAATATCACCACTATCTGGCCCATGCCATTTCTTGTCATTTGGGTCAAAGTAAAACCCATCCTTTATGACCGGAATTGGAAAACCATTTCCCGCGGTACAAGTATGGCAGATGCCAGAAGAATCACGCCATTTCATGCGGTCTATATCAAAATATAAACCATCAGAACCCGTCTCTGCTAAAACCAAACTGTTTAGACTCGGAGCTAAACATAAAACCAGAGATAAACTATATAGCCGATTTCGCATTGGTTATTTTTCCTCAATTGTAGTAGTGAATGTGCCAGTCATTAGAGTTGATACCGATTTAAACTAAGTCATTGATTTTATTACAATCACTAAAATATTTATTCCATATAAATCAATAAGTTACACTTAATCGGTATAATGTCTATTATGCACGGTATTGAACACTCGGTTTGTTGCAACATTTACGCCCCGTAAGTGAATGATAAATTGTTATCTCGGCACTGGGGGCATTGACTGTGCGTCCAACGCACCTTTTTGATGTCGTTGTCGATTAAACTGTAAACGGGTGAAATTTGAACTTTTTGGATTCGTTGTTTCGGGAAATAGCGAGGCTCATTCCCGAACTGAAAGTCAGCGAACCAAATCATCGCGGTGTGCAGTATAATCACACACATTGCTTTTACAAGTTTCATTGCCTGATGGTTGCCTTCGATTTAGTGCTATTATTGTGCCAGCGACAGAAAATTGCTCCGTAACTACTTGTAATATAAGGCACTTGCTAAAAATAACACGATTAATTATAAGGCTGATTCAAGATGTCGAGCGTTCAAATTGCGAATAGATTGCGAATAGATTGCGAATAGAAACTTAAAGTTTGTTGATTTACCTGCTTTTATATTCGCAAACGTTGCGAATAAATTGCGAATAGATTGCTAATAGAAAGTACAACGAATTACGCGGATAAACGAATTAAAGTTTGGACTCATGCCAAAAGTTTGGACTGAAAACGGATCACTGAAAACGGTATAATGTACAAAGTACAACGAATTACGCGGATAAACGAATTAAAGTTTGGACTCCTGCCAAAAGCTTGGACTGAAAACGGATCACTGAAAACGGTATAATGTACAAAGTACAACGAATTACGCGGATAAACGAATTAAAGTTTGGACTCCTGCCAAAAGTTTGGACTGAAAACTGTACAAAGTACAACGAATTACGCGGATAAACGAATTAAAGTTTGCACCGTGGTTGCCAAACTCAAGTTTGAACGACTGCCAAACTCAAGCTCAAGCAAGTACAACGAATTACGCGGATAAACGAATTAAAGTTTGCACCGTGGTTACCAAACTCAAGTTCAAGCACTTAAATTTAATCGGTATAATAAAGTACACTTTTCGCCGATAAAAGTTAAAAGATTTAAGTGATCCTACATCTAATTCGTTTATCCGCGTAATTAGTTGTACTCTTTGCGCCGATAAAAGTTAAAATATTTAAGTGTTCCTACATATAATTCGTTTATCCGCGTAATTAGTTGTACTCTTTGCGCCGATAAAAGTTAAAATATTTAAGTGTTCCTACTGAAAACTGATCATTGAAAACTGAAAACTGATAACTGAAAACTGATAACTGATAACTGAAAAGATGAAAGCATTTTATATATTAATATTGATGACTGTAGTTGGACTAACCTTCTACGCTTTCCAATTCCTAGCCGTTTCTGAACAGGAAAAACCAGACACGACACCAGCGGATGAGCTTGTGATTCCATCACCGCGCCCAAAAATATCAGCCGTGACTTTTCCAATTCCCAAGCGTTTCTGCCAGAAAGTAACGGAAATTCCAAATGCCCAGTGCCAAATCCTGTTAGCACTTTATAACAGTACGAACGGAAAAAACTGGGAAGAAACCCCATTTAACCAGTGGGGCGTGACAAATACGCCGTGTCAATGGTGGGGCATAACATGCCGAAAGGGAAAAGTTATCACTATTAATCTGCGCTACCAAAGATTAAAAGGGCAGCTCCCGGATTTAAGTGCGTTGCACTCTTTGCAAAGGCTCGATTTGTCCAGTAACCAACTAAAAGGTTCTATCCCAGATTTAAGTCGCTTGAGCCATTTACAAGAATTTGATTTGTCAGGCAATCAATTCAATATGACTTTTCCGATTCCCAAAACGTTCTGTCAAAGGGTGACAGATATTCCCAGTACCCAGTGTCAAACCCTTGTCGCGCTCTATAATAAGACTAATGGAAAGGACTGGAAAAATATTCCCAGAGGAACGGAGACAAGTACACCTTGTCAGTGGTGGGGAATCCGCTGCGAAGGCGGAAATGTCGTCGCGGTTGATCTCGCTGAAAATAATTTGAGGGGTGATTTTCCGGATTTAACGGCTTTAACCAATTTGCGGACACTTGATTTGTCCGTCAACCAGTTGAGCGGTTCTGTTCCTGATTTAAGTCGCTTAGTCAGCTTAGCGCGTTTTAATTTAGCCGGCAATCAACTTATTCTCAATAAACCCTTTAATAGTTGTCAAAAGGTAAAGGAGATTCCAAGTACTGAGTGCCAAGCCCTGGTAGATTTATATAACCAGGCGAATGGAAAAGATTGGGCAGATGCACTTCAAAATAATTGGGGATTGACAAACACGCCCTGTAGATGGAAGGGGCTCGAATGTCGAGAGGGGCATGTCATCAGCATTGAAAGGAATTACAAAGACTTAAAAGGAGTGATGCCGGATTCAAGCCGCTTAACTCATTTGAAGAAAGTTTACTTGGATGAACCGCCCTTATATGGACACCAAGCCAAACCCACTTTCCCCATTCCCAAGACTTTCTGTCAAAAGGTGACGACAATTCCACAGGCTGAGTGCCAAGCCTTGGTAGACTTTTATAACCAGACAGATGGCAAATACTGGGAAACGATGCATGCCAATAATTGGGGAGTCACGAACACGCCCTGTCAATGGGAAGGCATCAAATGTCAAGATGGAAACGTCATCGGCATTAACCTATACTCTAAAGGAGTGGAAGGTGTCATTCCAGACTTAAGCCGTTTAACTCGTTTAAAGGCACTCAAGATATACCACAAAAACGAACTTAACGTGGCTTTTCCAATCCCTAATGGCTTCTGTCATAAAGTGACGGAACTTCCAAAGGCTGAGTGCCAAGCCCTTGTCGCTCTCTATAACCAAACGAATGGAAAGGACTGGAAAGACACGCCTGATAATCTTTGGGGATTAACAGCGATGCCATGTAAATGGAAGGGCGTAAAATGTAAAGAGGGCCATGTAGTCAGTCTTGATCGCTCCAACCTCAAAGGCTTAATCCCTGATTTAAGCCGTTTAACTCGTTTAAAGGAACTCAATTTATACCACAAAAACAAACTCAACGTGGCTTTTCCAATCCCTAATGACTTCTGTGAGAAAGTGACGGAACTTCCAAAGGCTGAGTGCCAAACCCTTCTCGCTCTCTATAACCAAACGAATGGAAAAGACTGGAAAGATACGCCTAAAAATAATTGGGGTATTACACGGCCCTGTTTGTGGGAAGGGGTAAAATGTCGAGAAGGGAATGTCATCAGCATTAAGCTGTTTTACAACGGGTTAAAAGGCGTTATTCCTGATTTAGGCCGTTTAACACGTTTAGAAAAACTCGATTTATACTACGGAAATGAACTCAACGTGAGTTTCCCCATTTCCAAGACTGTCTGTCAGAATGTCACGGAAATTCCAACGACTCAGTGCCAAACCCTGATAGACTTCTATAACAGTACCAATGGAAAAGGCTGGGCAGATACACCTTCCAACAATTGGGGATTGACGAAAAAGCCCTGTCAATGGCAGGGCGTAGAATGTCGAGGTGGGAATGTCATCGCTCTTGAACAATCCTTCAACGGGTTAAAAGGTATTGTCCCTGATTTAAGCCACTTAACCCATTTGGAGAATATAGATTTATTGGGAAACCAACTCAAAGCGACTTTCCCAATTTCCAAGACAGTCTGTCAGACTGTCACGGAAATTCCAACGACTCAGTGCCAAACCCTGATAAACTTCTATAACAGTACCAATGGAAAAGGCTGGACAGATACGCCTTCCAACAATTGGGGATTGACTAAAATGCCCTGTCAATGGAAAGGCGTAGAATGTCTATACGGGAATGTCATCGCTCTAAAACAATCCTTCAACGGGTTAAAAGGTGTTGTCCCTGATTTAAGCCACTTAACCCATTTGGAGAATATCGATTTATTGGGAAACCAACTCAAAGCGACTTTCCCAATTTCCAAGACAGTCTGTCAGAATGTCACGGAAATTCCAACGACTCAGTGCCAAGCTCTGATAGACTTCTATAACAGTACCAATGGAAAAGACTGGACAGATACGCCTTCCAACAATTGGGGATTGACCAAAATGCCCTGTCAATGGCAGGGCGTAGAATGTCGATACGGGAATGTCATCAGCATTAAGCGGTTCAACGTCGGATTAAAAGGAATCCTTCCGGATTTAAGCCGTTTAACCCGTTTGGAACAACTCTATTTGTATAATAACCAACTGAGTGGCTCCATTCATAATTTAAGTGATTTAACCCATTTGAAGGTTGTCAGTTTATCAGGAAACAAGCTGAGCGGTTCTATTCCGGATTTAAGTGCGTTAATTAATTTGAAGCAAGTCAATTTGTCTAAAAACAAACTCAGTGGTTCGATTCCGGATTTAAGCCGCTTAACCCGTTTGGAAGAACTTTATTTGTACAAAAACCAACTGGGTGGTTCCATTCCGAATTTAAGTACTTTGAGCAACTTGAAGATTCTCAGTTTGTCCAATAATAAACTGAGTGGTTCGATTCCGGATTTAAGCCGCTTAACCCGTTTGGAAGAACTCTATTTGTATAATAACCAACTGAGTGGTTCCATTCCGAATTTAAGTACTTTGAGCAACTTGAAGATTCTCAGTTTGTCCAATAATAAACTGAGTGGTTCGATTCCGGATTTAAGTGCGTTAATTAATTTGAAGCTGCTCAATTTGTCTAAAAACAAACTCAGCGGTTCCATTCCGAATTTAAGCAAGTTAATCCATTTGGAAGAGTTGGCTTTGGCTGAAAACAAACTAAGCGGTTCTATTCCAAAGTTAAGTGCTTTAACTCAGTTAAAGAAACTTCAGTTGTACAATAACCAACTGAGTGGTTCTATCCCAGAGTTAAGCCAATTAGTCCATTTGGAAGGATTAGCGCTGGCTGAAAACCAATTAAGCGGTTCTATTCCAGCGTTAAGTGCTTTAACTCAGCTTAAGAAAATATATTTGTACAAAAACAAACTAACGGGTTCTATTCCAGAGTTAAGCCAATTAATCCATTTGGAAGAATTAGCACTGGCTGAAAATCAATTAAGCGGTTCTATTCCGGCGTTAAGTGCTTTAACTCAGTTGAATAAACTTTATTTGTACAAAAACAAACTGAGTGGTGCCATTCCGAATTTAAGTGCTTTGGGCAACCTGAATATTCTCAGTTTGTACAATAATAAACTGAGTGGCACCATTCATAATTTAAGTGCTTTGGGCAACCTGAAGATTCTCAATTTGTCCACTAATAAACTGAGTGGCTCAGTTTCTCATTTAAATCAATTAATCCATTTGGAAATAATTGATTTATCTAATAACAAACTAAGCGATTCTATTCCTGATTTAACGGCTTTAACCAAGTTGAAGTCCCTCGATTTGACCAACAACAACTTGAAAGGGGCCATTCCTGATAAATTAGGCGATTGTGTCAAAAGAAAACCGTTGTTCTGTCAGAAGTAATAGAGGTCAGCCAAAGCGGCAAGCGTTGGATTTCAGCCAATAATTTATGGCCTAACAGAGATTTTGGCGCTGGTTTGGGGGCCATAAAAATTAAAGTACGGCCTTACAAACGACAAGGATTGAATAATCCCAAGAAATCCTTGTCGGTGCGAATAATTCCAACAGAGCCTTATCCGTTTCGGAAAGCGTATCCGTTGTACTTAACTGTCCGTGAAAATTAACTGTCCGTGAAAATGGGAATGCGCCCACAAGAATTGGGTATAGCCAACGATAAATCCCGGCTTATATCCAATCCTTGTAGTTAATGAGATTTGGGCGCTGGTTTGGGGGCCATAAAATACTTACGTCGGCAAAAGTACAGCGAAGCGAAACTTTTGCCGACGTGAATGTTTTCAAATTAAAGACTGGCCTTACAAACGACAAGGATTGGGCAATACCAAGCAAGAAGAACAGCCCCAACGGGGCGATATTAATATAGCCAGGGGCACCGCCCCTGGAACTTTGGTGCGAAATTAATTACAGCCCCAACGGGGCGATATTAATATAGCCAGGGGCACCGCCCCTAGCTTTGGTGCGAGACTTATACTGGGATGGTGAAAAAAAATTTCAGAAGGCACCTAAACTTGATCCTATTTTTATTCCGCTATGATTACTTTTTTAATATAAACAATCAGTTAAAGAATAGTGTTTTCGTTAACAATTCACAATTCACAATTCACAATTCACAATTCACAATTTCAGGCAAAAGTTTCGCGGAGCGAAACTTTTGCCTGAAACACAATTTTCACCAGCCCAGACTTATACCGGGCAACGCCCCAGAAAAGCCCCAACGGAGCGATATTAATATAGCCAGGGGCACCGCCCCTAGCTTTGGTGCGAGGATTAATATAGCCAGGGGCAACGCCCCTGGCTTTGGTGCGAAGATTAATATAGCCAGGGGCAACGCCCCTGGAACTTTGGTGCTCCAGGATAAGATTAGTGTGCCGCAGAATTCGTTAACTAGAAAAGGGATTGAGTGAGTTCTGTGGAAGGTAAAAAGTTACTAATAAGCACTTCTTGATTTAACACGCGCTCCTTGCCAGTTTTTTTAGATTTCATGCCAGAATAAGAAGTCACTGGCTTAATCTGATACGGAGCGTATAAACGATGAACTTCTGGTACATCATAAGAAGATAAAATCCACTGGCACTGAGTTTGACTTAGGCGGTGGGCAAGTTTTTGGTGTTCTTCCCAACTTCGCATGTTATAAACGTAGTTACATCCGTTATTAGGATAAGGCGGATCAAGGTACATGACGACATTAGAACGATCATATTTGTCAAGACATTCTTGCCAACCCAGATTTTCAATAATAACGGTACTCAACCGGTCGTAAATGGGATTAATACGTTTTTCCAAGGTTTTCAAGGCACCAATTAACCGATTACCATGTCCACCATCTTGGATACTGGTTTGAAAGCGGGGATAATTTAATTCACCACCCCATCCTGCCATTAATAGATAATAAAAACGATGCGCTCGTTGGACATCCGTTAACGTGGTTAAATCGATCTGAACCAATCTCTCAAATTCGGCTCTTGATACCAGTTCCCATTTAAACGAAGCCATAAATTCTTGCGGTTTTTCTCTTATCACTCGAAAAAAGTTAATAAGTTCTTGGTCAATATCATTGATGATTTCAACATCACTAGGCGGCTTAGCAAAAAGTACCCATGCACCGCCAGCGAATAATTCAACATAGCAAGTATGCGGCGGCAGCAAAGCGACAATTTGTTTCCGCAAACGAGATTTACCGCCCACCCATCTGATTGGACTATTAAGCATTTTGTAACTGTCATTCATAGTATAGTGATAGTACAACGGATTTTGGGAATAAACGGATTTTTAATCACAGTTCAGTGAACAGGAATCCAAACTTTAGTTTGGCAGTCGTCGTTTGGCAGGAGTCCAAACTTTAGTTTGGCTGGTAAATAATTTCCCGGTTGGATAATTGATTTGTTCATTTTTTTAATGTGCTTTCACAAAAACAAAGGTTTTGTCAAGCTAGCGGTTTTTTTGAGGGCCATGTTGTGAAATTGAATCACTTAATTTGAGTGATGGCTCTTGATTGAAACAACAGTAGGACAGACACACCTGAAAAAAAACGGGTTAACCCGAAGCTTTTCTGGAAATCCTCGCGTCATTGCAGAATTTTTGTTTTTTTAAATTTCGATGTAATATATGGATGAGTCTGACTTTGATGAACCATTACCACTTTTGGTTGAGTGGTGACTTATGAAGCCGTTTTTCTAGTTGAGCGAATTTCTCTATATGAACCAAACCTCAAAAAAGGTGTTTTCGGATACTAAATAACCCCACAAGCTAAAGCCAAAGCGGCAAGCGTTGGACTCCAGCCAATAAAACGGTTATTCTGTAATAAATAGACGTTAGCCAAAGCCTGAAGCTTTGGATTCCCGCTAAAGCAAGCGATTGTGTCAAAATAAAACCGTCATTCCGTAATGTAACAAATAGAGGTTAGCCAAAGCCTGAGGCTTTGGACTCCAGCTAAAGCAAGCGATTGTGTCAAAATAAAACCGTTGTTTTGTAAATACAAGTAAACATCCAAAGCGGCAAGCTTTGGACTCCAGCTAAAGCAAGCGATTGTGTCAAAATAAAACCGTTATTCTGTAATAAATAAACGTTAGCCAAAGCTGAAGCTTTGGACTCCAGCTAAAGCTAAAGTCAAAGCTTTGGACTCCTGCTAAAGGTAATCAAAGCCCATTTTGTGACGGGGTTCATTTTTCATTTTTCATTCCGAAAAGGGATTGAGTGAGTTCTGTGGAGGGTAAAAAGTTACTAATAAGCACTTCTTGATTTAACACGCGCTCCTTGCTTTTAGATTTCATGCCAGAATAAGAAGTCACTGGCTTAATCTGATACGGAGCATATAAACGGTGAACTTCTGGGACATCATAAGTGATAGTACAACGGATTTGGGGAGTCAACGAAATTTTTCTAGGCCTTATGGTGGACAAATACTACCCGGTGTTGATGCACAATGGATATCAGAAGTATTTAAATTATCTAAGTACAGGACAAAAAAACTAAGGATAAATCCCTGCTTATATGCAATCCTTGTAGTTATTGAGATTTAGGCACTGGTTTGGGGGCCACAAAACGAAGTTTTCAAATTAAAGACTGGCCTTACAAACGAGAAGAATTGGGATAAAACTGCGGATAAATCCGCAGCATTATCCAATCCTTGTAGTACCCCACAACATTTTATCAAAAGGTCATTTTACAATGTCAGTACCTGCCGAAAAACTCATGACTTTTGAAGAATATCTATTTTATGACGATGGCACCGATAACCGTTATGAATTGGTTGATGGAGAACTGGTACAAATGACTTTACCTACTGTGAGACACGCTTTGATTGCTGATTTTGTCCTTGAAGTGTTAAAAAACGAAATCAGACGTTTGAATAAGCCTTGGGTATGCCTACAAGAAATCGGCGTCAGAACAGGCATTCGTAAATCGCGTGTAACAGATGTTTGTGTCCTAACTACCGAACAGGTGAAAGAAATGATGAATGAATCGGCTGTTTTCGACACCTCGCCCATTTTAGCAGTAGAAGTTGTGAGTCCAGACTCTGTTCGACGCGATTATCGCCATAAACGTTCCGAGTATGCCACATTAGGCATCCCGGAATATTGGATTGTTGACGCATTTGAAACCAAAGTGTCCGTATTGTTGCTAGAAGACGGCCTTTATGAAGAAACGGTTTTTACCGACAAACAGAAGATTATATCGCCAACCTTTGCTGAACTTTCTCTCACGGTTGAACAACTCTTTGCCTTTGGAAAGTTCTAGGGGCGTTGCCTCTAGCTTTAATAATACGCCCTGCTCATAGAGGTTAACAAGTAGAGCCACTATGGTGCGAGACTAATACCGGGCAACGCCCCTTTCTAGCCCCTTTGGTGCGATATCAATATAGCCAAGGGCATCGCCCCAGGAGTCGGCCAACTTTAGTTTGGCAGGACTCTTAAATTAAAATCATAGTGATAGTACAACGGATTTGGGGAGTAAACGGATTTTTTCTAGGCCTTATGGGCCATAAAATACGTTGAAAGTTTTCAAATTAAAGTACGGCCTAACAAACGACAAGGATTGAGTATAACCAACGAAAAATCCGCAGCATTATGCAATCCTTGTAGCTATTGAGATTTAGGCGCGGGTTTGGGGGCCATAAAATACGTTGAAAGTTTTCAAATTAAAGTACGGCCTAACAGCCATAAAATACGTTGAAAGTTTTCAAATTAAAGTACGGCCTAACAAACGACAAGGATTGAGTATAACCAACGAAAAATCCGCAGCATTATGCAATCCTTGTAGTTATTGAGATTTAGGCACTGGTTTGGGGGCCATAAAAGACTTTGAAAGTTTTCAAATTAAAGTACGGCCCTACAAACGACAAGGATTAAGTATAACCAAAAAAAATCCCTGCTTATATCCAATCCTTGTAGGTTTTACCCTTGTTGAAGTTTTGGAATCCAAGTGGCATCTCCAAACACGACAAACGGTGCCCAATAATACGGCCGTTTATATTTTTTACCTTCTTCACCACGCAACATTCGCAGTTTAATCGCACGTAGGGCCGCGGCAGGTTTTTGTATATCTTTGAGTTGTTTAAAAAAAACCGACACTCAGCGTTTTCGCTGAAAAGGATTCAACTGACCAAAGTGTTACCGCAATCGCGGGAGTGCCCGCGTACATGAACGCTCTGGTGAGTCCCATTACGCCTTCACCACGTTGTCGTTTACCACTGCCCGTGTTGCAAGCTGATAGGGCCACTAATTGGGCATTCAGTTGTAGCCCAAAAACCTCGGCCATTGTCAGGTAGCCCTCGGTGTCTGGATAGGAGAGGACTAAGGCGGGCTGAGTCATATAATCAACTTCGCCAGGGAGAATGCCGTGTGTGGCAAATAAAATATATTGATAGTCGTCTAAGCGGTTTTTGTCATTCAATTGAAAAACCGTAGGGCGAGAGGCCGCCTCGCGCAGTTGTAACGGTTCGCTGTGTTTGGGCGCGTTGAACAGCGTAGCTATTTCTCTCGCTTCGTCTTCTGTTTCGGGCAAGGGTGCAAAATCACCGCCCCGAAGTAAAACCTCGGCGGTTGGTTTGGCTAAAACTTCCGAGGTTTTAGAAGCCTCTGAGGTTTTTTTGGCCTCATAAACCGGATTGGCAAACGCTAAAAACGGATAAGAGGCCGTGTCTTGTCCGTGTTGTTGGGCTTCGCGCAAGGTTTTGAGCAAGGAGGCCGATGACAGGTAAGCGATGGGCACGTCTTCTATTAAATAATGGACACACCCTTTGCATCCCTTCTCAAGAACACACCCCTTGCATCCTTTTTCAACAGGGGAGTTGGCTAACTCATTGGTATTGCTGGGTGATTGAGTCACGAGCGTTTCAAACGGTAAAGCATACAACGGCCCAGTTGGTACCACGTAAGCGGTGCGCGGTGCTGTCAATAGAGGGCGTATTTTTTCTGGGATAAGTTGGGTGTACAAGTCATGGCTGGCTTGAATAAAGGGGTCTTTGCGTTCACGTTTTTTGCGTCGGCGAATTTTGGCACCCCGCGTGTTATCATCTGTTCCAATCAAGGCTCGCAATTGAGCCACCTTTTTTTCAAGGGCCGATTCGCCTAGTGGCAAATTGAACATTTGGAAGGTTTTTTGGCCGGTTTGACTGGTTTGGCTGGTTTGACTGGTTTGACTGGTTTGGCTGGTTTGCCCTATTACCCACAGTATCGTGTTGTGTTTCATCACGCTATAAACCAACATTAATTCATCTGGATATAAGACTTGTTGCATCTCGGCAAGAGTTGTCGGTTCGGGATATTTGAGGGCGTAGTAGTCAGGAAAGCGAGTTTGTAGTTCTTCTTTAAGGGCCTTTTGGGCCGCAAGCAGTTCTACACGGCGCATTTGTTCTTGCGCGGTGTACACACTCGTTATCACCGGTTCAGCTTGCTGAATAATCATCTCCTGATCCGCTTCACTGAAGCAGTCTAGCAGAGAAACACGAGGCTCTAACTCTAAACACTGAGATAAGTCCAAGCTGAGTCTCACGATGTCAGATAATTGGCTAACAGGAATAGTCTCTACCAGCCTGTTAAAGGGCGGTGATTTCAATTCAGGCAAAGGCTTGGGAGGTTCCTTATGGTGAGGAAGCGTTGTATTATCATGCGGAGGCGTTGTCTCACCGGGCGAAGTCGGGGAAGAATCGGGATCATCGGTTCTTTTTCCAGCTTTTCCCAGCATTTCTGCGATATTTCCTACGAGTTGTCCTATGCCGGTTTTGATGAGATCGTCAGATAATATCTCTTGAGAAAAACGCATAGAATATAGAAAATAACGGTTTATGCCAGAGATGATACCCGGCCAATTCTGGCTAACGTTATGAATGGGCTTTGATTCCGAAACCCATTCAGAAACCTGAGACGGCTCTGTCTTCGCGGACAGATTTTGAATAAAAGCCGAACTGTCAAGACGCACCGTTATACCAAACAAGGTTTTACCTTGAAAGGCCTCAGAGTAAGACTGTAACCGACGAAGCTCATCACTGTTTAGCGGTGTTCCGTTGCTAAGTCTCTCTTTCAACGGGCCCTCTATCATAGAAAACAGAGAACCCCATACATTGTCTACCATTTGACCCACGATTTTCTGTTTTATATCCTTAGCTATTGTATGGATACTGATTGCATCAATACGTTGGCGGGCCTGCGCCAGTTGTTCAGCTACTTCGGTTTCGCGCCGGAGAATGTCAGCGGGTATACCAGCAAAACGCTTAGCACCACTTTGGCCCATTTCTTCGAGAAAAAGACGGCCTTGTTTATGCTCAAAGGTTTCTAGCGCGGTGCGCTCATACCCTTTATCAGGATGTTTGTCGTGAAGTGCTTGCAACAACGTGATATATTCATCGTAGACAAACAACTTATCTTGCATACAATTTTTGTTGTTTTTCTGTTAGCCCGCTGCGTAATTTTTCAAGGTTATCGAGGGCGTGCTCATAGTAACTAATAACAGTGTCGGGTTGACTCAGGTGAATATTAAGGCCAGTTTTAAGAACAGCCAGTTCACGTTGTGATTTCCAAGCCGTGCTGACACCAAGGGTGTCTTGAATTAAAACACTTTCTTGAAAGGCCGTTTGGGCTTTTTGAGAATCACCCAATTTTTTATAAAGCTGTCCAAGCTGATTAAGGTGAATCGCAATGAGGTGTTTAGCACCAATCGCACGCGCTATCGCTAAAGCTTGCTGTAAATCGTCTTCGGCTTGTTGATGTTGTTCCAATTCACCAGACACTCGGCCGATGATGCCCAAGTATTGACTTTTCAGGTATTTATTTTCCGTGCGCTGGGCGACTTCCAAGGCTTGCTGAAGATAATACAAGGCTCGCCGCTGTTGTTCCAGACGGTTGTACATGGAGCCAAGATTACCCAGACTGTTACCTTGATGATAAATGCTCACCTCTTGTTCTTTTCTCGCCAGATTCAAGGCAGTCCATAAATAATCCTCTGCTTGTCGGTATTGTTCCAAGTTCACATACACATCGCCGATATGGTTTAGGGAAGTCACTACTTTGTGTTTGTTACCACTGTCGCGGGCTAATTCCAAGGCAGGCTGGAAATGATCCAAAGCGTGTTGATATTGTCCCAACTGATGGTACACCACGCCAATGTTGCCTAGCTGGGCCGTTATCTCGTGTAAATCATTGATTTTATAGGCCATCGCTAAGGCAGGCTGAAAATAGTCATGCAAGGCTTTTTGGTATTCTCCTTGTTTTTCATAAACCATACCAAGGCTGCCAAGAAACCGCACGATAAACCTGTCATCATTGGTTTGACGTGCAAGATTAAGCCCTTGCTCAGCCTTTTTTAACGCGGTTGCGTAGTCAAACGCATTATAAGCTTGGTTGCCTTGTTGCAGAAACCGCTTTAGCAACGGAGACTCGTTGATATTAGCCTCTTGAACGTTGCCTAAATCAAAAACGACAACAACCCCAAGAACCAAGAAGAGGACTCCTATCGATATTAACAAAACCTTTTTGACAGATTTCATCCGTTTTTCTCCTCTTGGAGTCCAAAGCTTCAGCTTTGGCAGTTGGAATCCAAAGCTTTATTGTCGTTTGTAGTTTGTAGTTTGTAGTTTGTAGTAGGCGATTTATCGCCTTTGTCGTTTGGATAAAAATATCTAACAATAATAACTACAAGGATTGTATGCTTATGAAGGGATTTTAGAAACTAATATACTCAAGAAGGAAACAAATTTTCAGGCAAAAGTACAGCGAAGCGAAACTTTTGCACTTTTTTAGAAACCTTTCATAACTTAAGTAACTACCGAAAAGCCCCTTTGGTACGACGAGATTAATATAGCTTGGGGCAACGCCCCAGGAAATCCTAACGAGTTTATTTTCCAAAGAAAGCTTCGATTTTATCAAGCTAAAATTTTATTGAATTTGTTCATTCTTTCATCTAAACGAAGAAATCCGTTTTTATATACAATCCTTGTAGTTATTATTTGGGCGCACGAAAAAACGTGATCATCGAGTTTAATAATACGCCTTATATATATTAACCCGTCATAAAAATCTATGACCATCTTGAGTATATCTGTCGCTCTCTTTTAACTAGTATAACAGTGTTAACGCTATATCAAGTGGGTTTATCCATATAGGGTTGAACTATTTGACGAATTTGCCTGATTTTAAACTTGTCAGCCAATTGTTGAATATGTTGAGCAAATGCTTGCAAATCGTCATGTTCAAGCAGTTGAGCTATATAGTCTTGAATAGCGGTAATATCACCTCTCAGGGTTAACTCAAACAGTGTTGCGGCTTGTTCAGCAGAAGGGCCCTTTCCGGGTGCCGGGCTAGGCGCAAGATTGGCGTGATTTTCTTGAACAGATTCCGTTGTGCCTTCATAAATCCATGTTAAGTCCAAGTGCTGTTGTAATTTTTCCAACAGCACTTTGTGAACAATGGGTTTGGCAATAAAATCCGTACAACCGGCTTCTAGGCATTGCTGTTGGTTCGAATTAAAAACGCTGGCTGAGAAAGCAATTATCACGGTATCGAAGAACTCAGCTCTTTTCCGCAATTTTTGAGTGGCTTCTACACCATCCATGATAGGCATGATGGTGTCTATCATAATCACATCAGGGCGACTGATTAAAGCCTTGTCTATTGCTTCCTGTCCATTTTCGGCTTCTATGATTTCAAAACCGAGAGGTTTTAAAAACTTAACGACGACAGCACGGTTTTCCCATTTGTCATCAACCACTAAAATTTTGCGTGGTGAGCCTTCAAAGCCAATAATAATCGGTTCGGCGGACATTGACTGAACGGTGCTGACGGCTGGCAAATCCAACAGCGTCCAAAAGGTGCTACCTTGCCCTAAAGTACTCTCAACTTGTAGCTCGCTCCCCATTATTTCAACCAATTGCTTGGTGATAGCCAAACCCAACCCGCTGCCTGGCTCCTTGTGATTGGGATCACCTATTTGCAGGAAAGGCTTAAAAATGTGCTCAAGTTCTTCGGGCGCAATGCCAATCCCAGTATCTTCTACCTGAAAACGAATTTTCCCGTCCAAATACGTCACTTGGAAAGTGACACCTCCGTGTTTGGTGAACTTGACGGCATTACTCAGTAAGCTGATAATAATTTGCCGTAATCTTTTCTCATCGGCATGAACGCGCTGCGGAATCGGTGAAAGCCGTTGATAATTAAAGGCAATGTTTTTTTGTTGGGCATGCAGTTGAAATAACTCAGTGGTGCTGTCTAGCAGTGCTTTCAAAGAGAAATCATTGGGATTAAGTTCTAGGTGCCCGGCTTCAATTTTAGACAGTTCTAAAATGTCGTTAATCAGGGTTAACAAATATTCACCACAACGGTGGATAATCTCTATACCTTGTTGCTGTTCGGCGTTTAGGCAATTATCCTGCCGAAAAAGTTGTGTATAGCCTAAAATGCCATTAAGCGGGGTGCGTAACTCATGGCTCATACTGGCTAGAAAAGCGTTCTTGGTACGATTGGCTGCTTCAGCGGCTTGATAGGCTTGTTTCAGTTGTTCAATCGTTTGCTTAAGTTCTTCTTTTGCCGCTTTGAGTTCAAGGTGCGTATTAACACGAGTTATCAACTCTTTATGATTGAACGGTTTGGTGACATAATCCACTGCACCCAGTTCCAAACCGTGAATCACATTCTCTTTTTCGGTTTTAGCAGACAGAAAAATCACAGGAATATCTTTTGTAGCCACATTTTGCTTCAACTGTTGGCACACTTCAAAGCCATTCATGCCAGGCATCATAATATCCAGCAAAATGAGATCTGGAGGTCTTTGCTTGATTGAATTCAAGGCTTTAGCACCATTGGTGGCAAAAGCTAACATACAGTCGTTTTGCTTCAGTATACTCCCCAACATTTTCAGGTTTTCGGGATGATCATCGACGACTAAAACCAATTGTCTGTTCTTATTGCTCATCGTTGTTTCCTTGCCGTTTGTTTGTAGTAGGCGATTTATCGCCTTTTCAGTTTGTAGTAGACTATTTATCGCCTTTTCAGTTTGTAGTAGACTATTTATCGCCTTTTTGGACGAACCAATGTCACCGCCTAACTGGCCCTAAAACGATAAACCCACCCCACCTCGACAAATCCTCAAAAGGCCGCTTTGAATCACGAAGTGCATAGTTTATTCTTTTATTGATTTCTATACAACAGGCATCTGTTATTTTTAAGTTCAAGTCGTATCTCAGTGCTTTAAAATCCTCGTTAGTCATTTCCCGTAAGGTTGGCAGTTGGAGTCCAAAGCTTTAGCTTTGGTGAAAGTACCTACAATATCTAGTACAGCGAATTTGGAAATTAACGAATTATTTGCTAAGAGGCTTTTCTATTCCTTTTCTGTGAAAGTACCCACAATATCTAGTACAACGGATACGCGAAATAAACGGATTTTCATAGTCGGGGGTGGCTAAATAAACTTAGCCATGACAATTTATTTATCAATCAAAGTACTCTGTTTTCAATGACTTAAAGAAAACTGCTCGGTGGTAAGGGATGGCTAGGGGAATGGTGGGCAACACATTGGGGGGCAATTGGGATAATTTTTTTTTTTATATTCCTTAGTTGGAGTCCAAAGCTTTAGCTTTGGCGCGGTTTCAGTCCAAAACTTCAGCTTTGGCTTTAGTTGGAGTCCAAAACTTAAACTTTGGCGCGGATTCCGTCCAAAACTTCAACTTTGGCTTTAGTTGGAGTCCAAAGCTTTAGCTTTGGCTTATTCGGCCGTTCGCCACGCTTGCCAATTGTAGTAGTTTGTCTAATTCCGCGTCCAACGACGCTGATGTTTTGGAGTCTTCGTCCAAAGCTGAAGCTTTGGACTCCAGTGTCGCTTTGGAGTCCAGTGTTGCTTTGGAGTCCAACAGTGCTTTGGAGTCCAACGACGTTGACGTTTTGGTGTCTTCGTCCAAAGCGGATGTTACCGCTTAACTTGCCCTAAAACGATAAACCCGCCCCACATCGACAAATCTTTAAAAGGCCGCTTTTCATCAAAAGGCCGCTTTGAGTCATCAGATGCGTTCGTCATTCTTTTATTGATTTTTTTACCACAGGCATTTGTTTTTGAATTCAATTTTAAGTCGTCTCTCAGTTTTTTCAAGTCCCCGTTAGTCATTTTCCGCAAGGCCTTCCGCGCTTGGGTGGCGACTTGGTGCCACGGTAAGTCTGGCTTTGCGTTGGCAATCTGGTGGAAGTGGTAGTTAAAACAGAGGGCTGCTATGTCATTGTATGCCCAGAGTGTGCCAACAACGGTTTTGGCGCCAGCGGCCGCTAAGGTGGGCCCTATTCCAACCGGTGTTAATAAGTCTTCGGTGTCTTTGCCGGTTAGGTTGGATTCACAGGCCGAGAGCATGATGAGTTGGGCCGAGGTTTGGATGGCGGTTATTGCCCATAAGGGTAAATAGCGACCGTAATCTAGGGTTAAGTAACTGTTTTTTGGCGATTTGTCGTCAAATTGGCCGTGGGTGACTAAGTGGGCATGGCTGGTGTTTGCCAACTGAGACAGGGCCTTAAATACTGAGGTACAGGGCGCTTCTGGGGTGGTGTTGTAGTAGTTGGCAACCCATTGGGCCTCTTGGGGTATACATTTGGCTTCACCGCTGGGCCCGCAAACAACCCACCAAGCTTCCTGAGGATGGGACGGGTTTGCAGCGCGTTGAGCGGTGGTGTGTTTAAACCAGTGAGCCAGACTGACTTCTCGTACCAGTAACTCTTCCAACGGTTCTAAGGTTTCCCAAGGGAGTTGCCCTAACGGAGCCGGGAATATGATGGTGAGTTGTTCAAGTTGTTGTTGTGTCGCCCAGTGGTTGAGGGTGTTGGCTAGTTGCGTGACGGGGGCCGATTGCATGACTTCTTCCCAAGCTTTTTGTAGGAGTTTATCCCAATCCTTAGGTTTTTTCTGACTTCTCAATAGATTTAACCCGTCGGCCCATTGTTTCATCAGGCCGTCGGCCGATGTCCAATTGGATTGTTGGGCACACTCCTCTGGGAGTTCGCGTAGTTCTAGGCAGTGTTGATCTAGCCATAAGACGCGCAAGCGTTGGTGTGTGGGGTCAAAGAAGGGTTGGAGTAGGGCTTCTTTGGCACCCAGGTGGTTTTGACACTGTTTGGCGGTGAGCGGTTTGGAGAGCCAACCGCCGATTTGGTTTAGCCAAGTTTCTAAAGGCGGCCACATTTCTTGGGCTGTGGGTTGATGGCCGTCACTTAACCAGCTGATACTTTGCTCTAAATCCTTCCAGAGTTGTTTGCCCAAGGATTCTTTCCAGTCGTCGTCGGGCTGGTGTAGGGTGAGGCTGTTTAAACCGACTCGTGCGCGTTCTAGCGTTTCCCAGACTAAGGTGATAGTTTGTTGTTTCGGTATTGAAACCGGAGGCTTCAGAGGAATTTTGATTTCCGTTAAGTAGGCTTGCGCCCAGCCATGGACAGCTTCTTGTTCTATCGGCTTATGGTGTTGTTTACGAATCAGGGCGATTATTCGGTCAAAGCGATATTTTAGGTTGGTGACTTGGTTTAAGAGTTCATTATGGGCCGTGTGTTCGGCGGTTTGTTGCTTAAGCCAATCGTCTACGACGCGTTCTATTTGGATATCAACATCGCCTAACACAACAGCCGCGAGTGCTTGTTGGCAAGCGGTATCCGTCGGCTTACGAGCCGCAAATAAGTCGCCCTGAAACTTTGGATCAGCTAAAGCCGTGAAGATTTGGGCTAACGGATCGGCGGCCTTTAGGGCAGATTGCCACGCCGCTTTGACTTTGTCCAAAACTTTGGCTTTGGCTCTGGAGTCCAAAACTTCAGCTTTGGTTCTGGAGTCCAAAGCTTCAGCTTTGGCGGCGCTGCTGGAATCCAAAGCTTCAGCTTTGGCTTCGGCCGATTGCAAATCCGAAGCAGTGTTAGACTCGTCTTCGTCCAGTCTCGCTTTGGATTCTAGTGTTGCTTTGGAGTCCAACTCTCTGAGCCAAGTTTGTAGTTGGGGTTGGGGGTTATTTTCGACGGCCCAAGTGATTTTTAAGCGGCGTACGGTGTCGTTGCGTTCTAGTGAGTAAACCCATTTATATAAAACAGGTTGGTGTGGATCGTTGGCCCAGTTTTGCCACTGACTCGGGGCAAGTGTGGTGAGTAATTGTTCGGCGGTTTGCCAAGGGGGTTCGTGGTGCCATTCGGTTATCAGGGCCTCGACGGTGGCACCAGTTTGGACGCTGTGGCTGGCGAGTAATATTCCTAGTGCTATGGCCGGTAAATCGCTAAGTCCTTCGTCTTCTCTCCGGCTTTCTTTGGCTGATGGGAGGCCTAGGGAGGATTTGATGGCGCTTGTTAGCCATATAACTAACTCACTGTGGACTCGTTTAACGGCTAGCTCCCATTGCTCGGCTTGGGCCATTTGGTGATTTTTACGTTGTTGATAATCCTCTATTTTTAGCGTTAGCCACCAGCGATGCAGCGGCCACCGTGTCCACCAACGGCGTTGATTTAAGCGGTCGAGTTGTTCTAGGTACTGTTGTTGTTGTGAGTCCAGTTGTTGGAGGGTTTGTATATACTCTGATTTGACCAAGATGGTTAAGTGTTGATAGGCCTTGTCTAAAGGTTTGTTCTGTTGGGCTTGGGTTAGGGCATACAGGCCTTCACTAAGAGTTAATAAGGTGGCAGTTTCAATAAAGCCAAAATGGCGATGGGGGCGTTTTGGGCTGTGCCAGTCTAAGACGAGGCTGCGGAGACTTGTTTGGAAAGCCGTGGTGACATGACGGAAGCTTGGGGCGATGTTTAATTTGTTTTGCCAGTTATGCAGTATTATATTTTCCCGGTGATTGGGTTCAAGTTGCGCTAACGCAACCCATGACCATAATCCCTTCATTGGCAATAGCGGGATGACGGCGTGGGTTTGGCCGCTGTTGTAATAGCTACTAGAGCAATTGTCGTACAGCCTAAGCACCGGTTCGCGCACCCCACTGGCCGTCTCGCCAGCGGCTAAGAAGGCTTCGGCGCGGGACATGCCTTTGAGGTAAGTGTCAATGGCTTGTGGCAAGTCACCCTGTTGTCCGTAAGTCACCGCCGCGTTAGAGTACAGCTTGAGCACATACTCACGCACCCCACTGGCCGTCTCGCCAGCGGTTAAGAAGGCTTCGGCGTGGGACAGGCCTTTGAGGTAAGTGTCAATGGCTTGCTGAAACTTACCCTGTTTTCCGTAAGCCAACCCCGCGTTGTAGTACAGTCTAAGCACCTTTTCGCGTACCCCACTGGCCGTCTCGCCAGCGGTTAAGAAGGCTTCGGCGTGGGACAGGCCTTTGAGGAAAGTGTCAATGGCTTGTGGCAATTCACCCTGTTTTTCGTAAACCACCCCCGCGTTATCGTACAGCCTAAGCACCAGCTCACGCACCCCACTGGCCGTCTCGCCAGCGGTTAAGAAGGCTTCGGCGTGGGACAGGCCTTTGAGGGAAGTGTCAATGGCTTGTGGCAAGTTACCTTGTTGTTCGTAAGCATACCCTGCGTTGGCGTACAGGTTAAGCACATACTCCCGCACCCCACTGGCCGTCTCGCCAGCGGTTAAGAAGGCTTCGGCGTGGGACAGGCCTTTGAGGTAAGTGTCAATGGCTTGTGGCAAGTTACCTTGTTTTCTGTAAGCCACCCCCGCGTTGTAGTACAGGCTAAGCACCTGCTCCCGCACCCCACTGGCCGTCTCGCCAGCGGTTAAGAAGGCTTCGGCGTGGGACAGGCCTTTGAGGTAAGTGTCAATTTTTTTCTGCAAGTCACCCTGTTGTCCGTAAGTTACCGCCGCATTGATGTACAGCCTAAGCACCTGCTTACGCACCCCACTGGCCGTCTCGCCAGCGGTTAAGAAGTCTTCGGCGTGGGACAGGCCTTTGAGGGAAGTGTCAATTTCTTTCTGCAAGTCACCCTGTTGTCCGTAAGTTACCGCCGCATTGATGTACAGGCTAAGCACCTGCTCACGCACCCCACTGGCCGTCTCGCCAGCGGTTAAGAAGTCTTCGGCGTGGGACAGGCCTTTGAGGGAAATGTCAATTTCTTTCTGCAAGTCATCCTGTTCTCCGTAAGTCACCGCCGCGTTGACGCACAGCCTAAGCACCTCCTCACGCACCCCACTGGCCGTCTCGCCAGCGGTTAAGAAGTCTTCGGCGTGGGACAAGCCTTTGAGGAAAGTGTCAATGGCTTGTGGCAAGTTACCTTGTTTTTCGTAAACCGCCCCCGCGTTGCCGTACAGGCTAAGCACCTGTTCGCGCACCCCACTGGCCGTCTCGCCAGCGGTTAAGAAGGCTTCGGCGTGGGACAGGCCTTTGAGGTAAGTGTCAATGGCTTGTGGCAAGTCACCCTGTTTTTCGTAAGTCGCCCCCGCGTTAGAGTACAGCTTAAGCACCAGCTCACGCACCCCAGTGGCCGTCTCGCCAGCGGTTAAGAAGTCTTCGGCGTGGGACAGGCCTTTGAGGTAAGTGTCAATGGCTTGTGGCAAGTCACCCTGTTTTTCGTAAGTCGCCCCCGCGTTAGAGTACAGTCTAAGCACCTCTTCGCGCACCCCACTGGCCGTCTCGCCAGCGGTTAAGAAGGCTTCGGCGTGGGACAGGCCTTTGAGGTAAGTGTCAATGGCTTGTGGCAAGTTACCTTGTTGTTCGTAAGCATACCCTGCGTTGGCGTACAGCCTAAGCACCTCATCGCGCACCCCACTGGCCGTCTCGCCAGCGGTTAAGAAGTCTTCGGCGTGGGACAGGGCTTTGAGGGAAGTGTCAATGGCTTGTGGCAAGTCACCCTGTTGTTCGTAAGCCAACCCCGCGTTAGAGTACAGCCTAAGCACCTGTTCGCGTACCCCACTGGCCGTCTCGCCAGCGGTTAAGAAGGCTTCGGCATGGGATAGGGCTTTGAGGTAAGTGTCAATTTCTTTCTGCCAGTCATCCTGTTTTCCGTAAGCCAACCCCGCGTTTAAGTATAGCCTAAGCACAACCTCGCGCACGAAGGCGGCCGTTTCGCCTTGCGCTAAAAACTGTTCGGCTTGTTCAACACCCTGTTTATAATAGGCCTGTTGTTCGGGTAGTTTGTTATAAACTTGTTCTACCGCCTGGCCGGCATTCTGTTGTAACCATAAACATGCAAAACGCAACGCCGAACGTTGTGAGGCGGTTTGGGCTTGGTTTAACTTGGCTTGTAAGCTTTGCTCAAAATCCGTGACGTGGTTACGCCATTGTTCAACGGGTAGGTTTTTATCATATAAATACTTGATTTCTTGGGCAATTTGCACAGCAAAGCCGTGTTCTTCACGGTTGAGGTGGTTGGCAAAAATCTTATCAACAGCGGCTTGGGCGAATTGGTTAAGGGTTTCGTCTGGCAGTTTAAGGGTTTCGTTTGGCATTTGAGTTGTCCTTGTTCAGTTGTTTTATATTTTCAGATAGAGACACAGAGAGTATTTCGGTTCCATAAAGGAATATAGAGACAAACGGCGTTTATTTCAACTGGTTATTGGGCTATGATTGATTAGTACTTAGGATTTTGGGAAGAAACGGATTGCTACAAGGATTGGGTATAAGCAGGGATGAGTCCGAGTCATTCATTAGACTTGATGAGCAAGGACTGATCTCCCCAAATCCGCTGTACTCCATTCGTTTATCGGCCCGTAATCCGTTGTACTCCATCCGTTTATCGGCCCGTAATCCGTTGTACTCTATTCGTTTATCCGCGTAATTCGTTGTACTGCACTGGTGCTCAATCCGTTTACTCCCAAAATCCGCTGTAATACATACAAGGATTGGGTATAAGCAGGGATGAGTTTGAGTCAGTTATTAGACTTGATGCTTAATCTGTTTACTCCCCAAATCCTAACGACTCCATTCGTTTATCCGCGTAATTCGTTGTACTCCATCCGTTTATCGGCCCGTAATCCGTTGTACTCTATTCGTTTATCCGCGTAATTATCGCAAATACTATTATCGGTGTTAATTCTCCCCCAGGTTTCACCTGGGGCTATTCACATTCAACCCCTATCGGGGTTGTTTGGGTGTTAATTCTCCCCCAGGTTTCACCTGGGGCTATTCATATTCAACCCCTTTGGGGTTGGGGCCTCTCGCACGACCATTTCCCCCCTGGGGCTATTCATATTCAACCCCTTTGGGGTTGGGCCTCTCGCACGACCATTTCCCCAGGTTTCACCTGGGGCTATTCATATTCAACCCCTTTGGGGTTGGGGCCTCTCGCACGACCATTTCCCCAGGTTTCACCTGGGGCTATTCAATTTCAGGCGCGGAACCTTCAGGACTGACATTTGAAAAGTCCCAAGTCATCACAAAGTACTGATTATGCTTCGGTGTCGGATTTTGCCCAATTGCCAAATCCCCAAACAAACTGTCAAACTCATCGGCTTTTGCCACATCATAGTAATTTTCCAGCATTGACAACAGCAGACTTTTACCAAATCGCCGGGGGCGTAGGAACAGCAGTTGTAAACCGGCGGCCTCAATTAATGAAATATGTGAAGTGCGATCCCTATAAAAATAGTTTTCGCGCCTCAGTAGATAAAAATCACTGAGACCATAAGGGAATTTCAGCCTGTTTTTTTCTCCCATCTGTAGACACCTTGGTATGGTAAGCAAATTTGCTCCCCACGCCAACCCTGAAAGGGTTGAATATGAATAGCTCTAGGTAAAATCACAATGATATTTTCACAACGCACGACGGTTCACTGTAGATTTATCTCCTTGAATAAGTCTTCTCTAGTTATATGTTTTTACTACGATAGAACCGACGTTTAATATCAACCTCTGGTACATTATGTCCATCATTTAACACGCGCTCCTTGACACATCTGATACACAATCGTTTGTAGTAGGCGATTTATCGCCCCAATTTAATGACGGTTTGAGTGTTTATAGTAGGCTTAGTACAACTTTTTTTAGGATATCACTCCTTTGCAATACTCAACGTGCGGTTTAGGATTTGTAAACGAGACTTAGCGTACGCGTTTGGTTGGCCCCAAAACCCTAGCCACGGCCCTTTTCGCTTAATAACCAACAAAACTACAAGGATTAGTTATAATAATGGATTATCTCGTGGCAGTGTTTGGCCTTAATAACCATTATTTAATTATGGTTAAGCTCAAGTTTCATAATTAATGCATTTGGGGGCCATAGAATCATTTGAATGCCGTCAAATTTCTGGCCCGCTGTTGAGTGTCATTATTAAGATAATGGCAGTGTTTGGACATATGCCAAACTAAAGTTTGGACTCCGACTGCCGACCGATCGTTTGGACTCCGAACGTCTGCCCGCTGTTGAGTGTCATTATTAAGACTTTGTGGGTGTTGCTTAACTTAATGGCAGTGAGGTTGCACCTGGGGCTATTATCTCGCGGAGCGAATTACTGCGTTTCATATTCAACCCCTTTGGGGTTGTGGCCCCTTTTTGCTTTTCCCTAGGTTTCACCTTTTCAGGCAAAAGTTTCCGTTGCGGAAACTTTTGCCTGAAAGGCTATTCATATTCAACCCCTTTGGGGTTGCCCCGTGACGGTGGTGCCAAGTGGCCGTTCAGGTAAACACCAATAATGCAGATTGAGCGTTTCAAAAAGGGAATAAGGCACTAATTAATCATTAATCATTAATTAGACTTGATGATCAAGGAGTGATCTCCCCAAATCCTAAGTACTGAATTCGTTTATCCGCGTAATTAGTTGTACTACATTGGTGCTCAAGAAGTGATCTCCCCAAATCCGCTGTAATACAAGGATTGGGTATAAGCAGGGATGAGTCTGAGTTGTTCATTAGACTTGATGAACAATCCGTTTACTCCCAAAATCCGTTGTACTGCGTTTTTGGAGTCCTGCCAAACTAAAGTTTGGACTCCTTAACACTTTACACTTCTCACGGATCATTGATTGCCAAACTAAAGTTTAGATCAGTTGTCAGCAATGGGTGAGAGTAAACAAGTCTGGCCGCCAGGGCCGTCCAGTATCACTTTGAAGCGACGTAAAAATGCTCTTCCAATGAGAAAACGGGTATTTCCAATAAAGGTTTGGACAATGACTTGGTGTTGCTCATTTGTCTTTGGAATAATCACCTCGGCGTAAGCTTCAAGGAATTGAATGACTTGCCCCGTGACGGTGGTGCCGAGTGGCTTTTGCTGTTCAGGTAAACACCAATAATGCAGATTGAGCGTTTCAAAAAGGGAGTAAGGCACTAAAATTTCTTCACTGTAGCCTGTATCTAATGGGACTAATTCCTCAACTTCACTATGCAATTGACCTGCTAAATTCTTGAGTTGAATACCAATAACCAAGAAATCAGGCGACGGCCAACAATTTAATCGAACCCTATCTGCCATCCTAGTGTTACCTCCTTGGGGCGACGTTCACCCACTTGCATCACAATTCGATGTTGAGCATCAGGGGCTAGGTGATTAATCTCTGCTAATGAATCACCGGCACCTTGTAATTGTCCATACGCTATGACAACCCATTTTCCCCAATAATTCCTTTCGAGTTCTTCTTTGAGTTTGACATAAGCTTTATCATTAGCATCGGCTTCAATATCAATCTGGTGTTTGCGCTGCTTCGCTAACCATAATTCAACGGCATCAATCATCGCTCGTTTTGTGGCATCATGGTCATAAAGCTTTTGAGCGGTTTGCTCAAATTGTTGTTGTAATGGTTCGGGTAATTCAGCCATCAACATGAGCGTTTCTCCTCTCAGTGATCAGTGTTCAGTTATCAGCAGGTTATTCCCTACAGCCCCTGAATACGCGGTTTTTTGTAGGGGCAGACTTACGTGTCTGCCCTTAACTTAATGGCAACGCCCTTGGAGGGAGCCCCTTTGGTGCGAAATTAATATAGCTAGTATTATCTCGCTCCGCTCGTTACTACGTTTCATATTCAACCCCTTTGGGGTTGGGGCCTCTCGCACGACCTTTTCCCCAGGTTGCACCTCAATGCCATTAAGTTAAGGAACTCTTTGATTTTTATATATTTTTATTAAAAAACGCCCCGTAGTGCCCTATTTTTATAGAGGGGTGGGGTCGTAAGTCATTGTTTTTATTGAAAGTAAAAAATCGGGTACCCCACCCTAACACACACAAAAATTGATTAAAAATCAATAGGTTATATATTAACTTAATGGCATTGAGGTTTTCCTTAAGCTATTCATATTCAACCCCTTTGGGGTTGGGGCCGTTGGCTCAAATGTTTCCCCAGGTTTTCCTTAAGCTATTCATATTCAACCCCTACGGGGTTGGGGGCCTTCCTTGATATCCGTTTCGGAACGCGTATCCGTTGTATTTACTTGTCAGGGCTATTCATATTCAACCCCCTACGGGGTTGTGGGCCTTCCTTGATATCCGTTTATTTCACGTATCCGTTGTACTTGAGGTTCAATTCGTTTATTCCCAAAATCTTATAGAGGACGCTTAGGAATAGGGACATTATCTCGTTCTTCACCACTGGATTGGCCCTCTTCTTCATCTCCCAACAAGCTGCGAGTTGCTTCTTCCGGTAGATGATATCCCACAAAATCATAGCAAGCTCCTACTTTATTCGGCCATTTCTCTTTAACCGCCTTCAGGAAGGCCGCGTCATCTTCTGATTCGTCGAGTAGTTTTTGTAATTCATTAAGGGATTTTTGAACTTCTTCACGTAATGTAGCCATGTTGGATTCTCCTTGTCAGGTGAGTTAAGGTTTTTTGAACCAGTTGAAAAATTCCACCGATTCTACCCATTTGGCAATGGGATTGCAGAAGAGCCGACTTAGCCAGGTGCCATAAAAAATGCAGCAGAATCGTTTTGCCGTCCAGGCCGTAATACGCCATAAAATGGGCGTTAACACCAATGCAATCAGGCCTAAATAGATATACGGATTTTCAAAGGTTAGCCCCAAAAGGCCTTTATTGACATTGAGTGTTACCATGCCAGTCGTTCCGGCCAGCAAAAATATCAAAACGGTGCCCAGCGTATTTAAATACTCTCCCAATTGTGTTTTTCTTTTCTCCAAATATAAACGCCATTTATCTCGTAAGGCCTCAAGATATTTGAGTTGTTGTGCAATATAAACTTGGTGATCTTGTAATTTTATGAGAGACAACTTAAATACCGCCAAGATCGGTATTTCATCATCAGAGGACTGCCAACGGACTTTCTGCGCCTCGCCGAGATGAAATTGGAGTTGTGCGTTGAGTTGCTGCACTTCTTGGCGAATTTGTTCCAAGCGTTTTGCTAAATTATCGCCGTTAATCTCGATGGTTTGTAATGCGCCTTGAATACGACTGATAACAAATCGGGCCTGCGTGTCAAGGCTATGCATTTCTTGTAACTGCTTTTCCAACAAACGAGTCCGAGCGCAATGTGGGCGGGCTTCATTGCCTTGATGGGCATAATTGGCATAATAGGCATTTCTATCTTGAAGCCGAAAACGTACATTTTGCGCCGCAAACTCAATTCGCATAAATTGCCACTGCCCCATTATCAACCGCGCAAAAACGGTGGACAACAACGGCGGCTGTTTAGACAGCACGCGCCCAGTCGAACTGTTGCGTCCAATCAGAACATTTCTTATTGAACTTGTCCATTCTGGTACATTGCTACCAAAACTAAAAGCACAAACTAACAAGGCTGCATTGGCGGCCGACTCACTATCTTGCAACGGGGCTAAATATGGCAACGTGTTATTATCTAAGCGCAATTGGAGATTTTTTAAAAACGGCCTAGTTTCCGAAGTAATGGCCCTAAAACGATGACAGGAGGCGGTTTGATTAAAACCGTCGATATTAACACGAAAAAGTGCTTCACTCTCAATGGGTTGGGCAAACTGTAACGTAGAAATATCCTCACCCGTCACCTGAACATTGACAGAATGATGCTCAACACTATCGCCCTGATCCAAAATTAATAATGCGACACCCAATAAGGCCTGTTGACAATATTGCTGCGCTTGTTTTTGATTACCCCATGCTTCGGCATAAACCTGACAAATCTGCTGCCATTTTTGCGTTAAATGCTCGGCCCAATTCTCCAGCGGCTCACCTTCATCCACATTGCGCCGAAATAGGCGTTTATCCTCCCCAAAGCGGATACCATGCTGTAACACCTGCCGCTTGTTAGTCTCCAAACCCAAAGGCGGCTCATCCCACCGACGGTTGTCTTGCCATAAATAAGTCCGAAATAAGAAATAGAACACATACTCAAATTGAGCGTGTTGAGAAACATTCACTTGTTGCTCCTTTTTATAGCGTTTCTGCACATATTCGGGGCGGACTAATTAATAGTTAATGATTAATGATTAATGATTAATGATTAATTGTTAATTAATAACGTGAGTTCGATTTTAAATATCAGTGACTTATATAATTATTAATCCTATCAAATCGTTACTTATTAATGACTGTTAAATCAATCAGTTAAAAACTTCGCCAACAATTTGGCTATAACAGTCTATGGCCCACAATTTGTAAGTTTTAACGTATTAATGGTAAGGGTTTAATTATAAAAATATCGTTTTTAATCAATTAATTCTTTTCAACCAATTGATTACTCTCAAATTGACACAAGTTATTGAAAAATAAGTCGAACTCATGTTAATAACAGGGGCCGCGTATTACTACTCTGCCAAACTAAAGTTTGGACTTCTGCCAAACTAAAGTTTGGACTCCTGCCAAACTAAAGTTTGGACTCCTTGCCGGTTCCTGTTAGCCTCGTATTCCTCGCTTTTTTTCTGATTTGGGGGCAATTTCCCAACTAAATACTTTTATTAACGCTTCATTGAAACGTTTACGCTTCTTTGCGCCTCTGGTACCAAAGCCGGCCTTTAGGAGTAAGTCATATAGGCTCGGTTTCTTATTGCTGCCGCGGGTGCGCGGTAGCCGAGGTTGCGCTAAAAAGCTAAAATCTTTCATCAGGGTATTGGGTTGGGCAGCCACCGCTATCACTACTAGGCGTTCTGTGCCTGCTGTATCGGCGTACAGTTCAAGTTCTAGCCAATCGTTTCCTCCGGCTTCGATGCGGTTAATTTCACCTTCTTCGGCGGGATACATGGGGGTGATGCCGTATTCACTGTCTACATAGAGTATGGTGACGTCCGTTGCAGTGTCACTGTTGTTTTTGAGAGTGAGCGTCAAAATATCACCATCAGATAGGGAGGGTATTTTGTCGGCTTCAATGGGTTTGTATTCGTCTGCGCGTTCTACGCTGGCGCTGATTTGAATTTGTTTGACGAATCGGCCTCGCGGCATTTTGTTGGACATACGCAACAGGTTGAGAACGTTGGCAATGGCTTGAAAGCTCGTCACCAATTTGTCGCGTAAGTCGGCTTTGGTGGTGTTGAGGCGGATGGAGTGGGTTTTTTGAGGCCCAGTCTCAATTAAGTCGGCCGTCGGCGGCAATAGCCATAGTTGTTCGTCTTTCAACAGTAAGTGCAAATCGGCATTTTCATCGGCTTGCACCCAGGCGATATTAACGCCAAAATGGTGTTCTGAGTCGATTATCTCTTTCAGAACTTGTCGCGCTTGGGTTTCTAGTGCATTGGGCGTTGTTCCAGTAGCGGGTTTAGGCGGTAAGGCTATTCGCAGTGTTAAAGACATTTTGGGTTCAACCAGTCTGGCATAAGCGCCTCCGGGGATATCTTGTTTCGCTAAGGCCGGTTTACCATTGTGGGCTACCGTTTTAATGTGACTTTCCAAGGTGGCCGCACGAATGACTACTGCATATCCCAACGCGGCCTCCTCGGCCGCCCAAGCGTTTGGCAGGATTGCTAAAATACTGCCTTTGTCCAGTCGGTGTACTTGCCCCGCCGCTATTTTCATGCGCGAAGAAAATCTTCGTCGTTGAATTCGCCATTGTGGTGTCCGCTTACCGGCCCCCGTGCCAAAAATCGGGGCATCTAAACGTGTGCCTTCAAATAGGGGCGTTGGGCGGCGGTAATTTTGGGCCGCGTAGCGTTGCAGTATCAGTTGACCGACTTCTCGATAACTGATATCGTCATTTTGGGCCAACACCTCAGCTAAAGTGTAAGTGAATAGGCCGTGAGTCTGTGGGCCGGGATTTGCCACCGGTAAAAACATTTCGGGGGTGGTTTCGGTGGATTGAGCGGCATAGAAGGCGACGTAGCCGCCGCGGCTTGCGGTTTTATCTGGGCTACGAATCTTCGTGCTATCGCTTTGGCTCGGCGATATATCACGCGACGGGTTGACTGTGAGTGCTTGGGTTGGCACTCCAAGTGCGCGAGGTGAGACTCGACGCTCACGAATGTCGTTTTTCTTGATGGCTCTTGTCATTGTCCCAGAATGACAGCTATCAAAGACGGCCCAAATAAAAGCGCCTTTGTGACGCAGGGCGGTGATGTGTTTATTCAATTCATTATCGACAATGGCGTTTTCTACCGCGCTGATTTTATCGTTCCAGTGCCCAACGTCTCTGGGTAAGAAAAGTTCATCTAAGCCGTCGGGTTCATGGTGTGTCTTGGTGGTAGGGGAGACGGGCTGCTGAGAGCCGTGCCCTGAAAAATACAGAAACACGAAGTCATCCGGCTTGACTTGCTGAGTGAGACGAGCCAGTGCCGCTAAAATGGCTTGACGGGTGGGGAGATGATCTTTGGCTTGGCCTTCAGCCAATATTTGGATATGGGCAACGCCTTTGTCTCGCAGCACTCGTTTCATTAAAATGACATCGTTGGCGGGGCCTTGGAGTTGCAAATGTGGTTCTAAGTTGGGGTAGTTTGAAACCCCTACCAACAGCGCGTATTTTTCCGCTGCCATCACTGGGGCCAAAAAAGCCGAGGCAATGAGGCATAGAATCGCCAATATTTTGGCTATTTTGGCGTGGAAACAATAAGATAGATAGTTGTTGTTCATCGTTTTCTCTTTCATTGGTAAACGATTTAGAATAACATAAGAGCGTTCAAAAGTCCCTACATATAACTACAAGGATTCTATATAATAAGGGATTTTAGAAACTTATAACTACAAGGATTGTATATAATAAAGGATTTTAGAGTTTTTCAGATAAATAATTTCTTTGGCAGCCGAAAGCTTAAGTCCCCTAAAGGGGACTAAATAATTATCTGAATATCTATAGTTTAGAGCATCAAATCACTCTTGATTTTTCTTTGAATAAGCATTTGCTGATTGAATAGCTTTCTTCTCAACGAGTTGATTTTCCAAGCAAAGAATTTGGTCATTATCAGCAATTATAAGAAATCCTTTTTTATATACAATCCTTGTAGCTATAAGTTGCGGTGATGATGGGTGTGATTAAAAGAGCGGCCATCGCCCTTTTAGGAGGGGCTTGTGATGAAGAAAACAAATAGCATCCCTTAAAAAGGAATGGTGTCTGTCTATAATTGAAAACAACTTTGTTGAGGGTATGAAAAGGCTTGGGAACTTTGAAATAAATGAGTTGTAATGGAGTCCAAAGCGTAAGCGTAGGCAGAGCCGTCAATGCCATTAAGTTAAGAAATAAACGAGAAAGAGCGAGTCTTCAGTGCCCTTTAGGGCACTTCAGCTATTAGACGACGGCTTTACCAAAGGCGGGGGGATTATTTGTTTCTAATTCCGCAAACTGTGTGGCATTGAGGCAGAGCCGTCCAAAGCTTCAGCTTTGGACGGAAAATTGGGTGTTTTGCCGCGAAACCAATTACCAGTTACTCATTACCCCGGTGTCTTAGGATTGTTTTCGTTACGACGGATGTAGGTAGATGCACAACTGTTATACGGGGCGAGTGTCACTCGCAGCGGGCGCGTTCGTTGTCCCAACCGAGATTCAAACACGCGGGTATAAAACAGAACACGGCGCACGTAGTTGCGGGTTTCGTTAAATGGAATTAATTCCACCCAAATGTCGGCCGGCACGCAGGCATTTTTTGCCGCCCAACGTTTAGCGCGGCCTGGGCCGGCATTGTAGGCGGCAGTCGCCAGCATGTAGTTGCCGTCGAATCGGTCAAGCATTTGCCGTAAGTAGGCCGTGCCTAAGCTGATGTTGGTGTCAATGTCTAAAATATCCCGTGTGCTTCTCAATTGGAGGCCGATTTTTCTCGCCACCAATCGACCCGTGGCGGGCATCAATTGCATTAAACCAAGGGCCCCGGCGCGGGAGCGAACTTTGCTCATAAAGGCACTTTCTTGACGTGTTATGCCGTAAACCCAAGCTAAATCAATGTCTTGATTTGTGGCACCGGCCGCAAAATGCGGATAAAAAGCGAGTGGAAACCGGACATCTAAATCGTCATAATGGCCGGCTTTGGCGGCCGTTATGACGGCCCGATCATGCCATCCCCAGCGACTGGCAAGCGCGGCGGCAACGGCTTGTTGACGTTTGTTAATGTGTTTGAGGGCGTGGTGCCATTCGCGCCGTGCATTGAGTATCCATTTGCGCTCTTCGCTTTTCTGTTGGCCCAACTGATAAAATTCATAAGCGCCGGCAATGCTGAGGTTTTTCATCAGTGTGGCTTGCTCGGTCGGTGTAAAGGCGATGGGGCGATGTCGCATGCGATATTTTGCTCTAACGCGATCTGCCGCTAGAAAACCGTAGTAATCGCGTTCTTTGGCAAGTTTTTTGTACATCCGTCGCGCTTGGGTCGATTTTCCTGTTTGTTCAAGGGCACGCGCATGCCAGTAGCGCCATCGCAAGATGTTGCGTTCTTTTTCAGGCAGTTCGGTAACGAAGTCAAGCAGGGCATGCCAATTTTGTCTCTTGAAGGCGAGCTTGATGCGCGTTTGGCTCACTTTCTCATTGAGGTAGTTTTTGTTGACGGCGGTGAGCCATTTAAGGGCCTCTGGATGATCGCGCTTGACGCTGGCTAAAGCGAGATCACGTTGCATTTCGCCTATTTGTTGTACCGAAAAGTCATAGTGAGGTTGGAACGTGTTCCAATACTCGTTGGCGAGTTCAAATTGTTTTCTCGCTAAGCGTTTAATGCCGTGCAGGATAATTTCACGCACGATGGGCACATCCGGCTCACTAAACTCTGCGAGAGTTTGCGCTGGTCTTTTGTGCATGGTTTGCCAACGGGTTACCCAAGCGCGTGAGGCCGGATCAAGACGTTTTGCCAAGGCGCGGGCTAAACTGAGTCGGCTTTTCTTCATCGCTAAGCTAATGCGTTTCCATAGCAGTGTGTTGTTGATCTGGCCGTTTTCATACAAGTATTCAAACACCGGATCGCAGGCTTTGGGTTGTGATTTGCCAACCAGCCATAATTTTTTTGCATCACGAACAGCGGCGCGAATTTGCCGTCCCGTCATCAGGCGTGCCTGGACATAATGACATTGTAGGCTGGTGGATTTCTGGGGCGCGTAAAATCGCACAAAGGTTGCCCAATCGCCCATTTTGACTAATTGGTTTAGCCAGTCACGGCGCAATGAGTCCCCGAAATAGGTGTCGCCGTAGCGTCTTAAAAACGCTTGTATTTCAGATTGCGGCACTTCTTTCAATCGCGGTTTGAGGTATTGATAGCGCAGATAGTAATAAAGCGGATAGTCTTGCAAACCGGTGGAGAATTGCTGAAAATTATCCCAGTCTTTGGTTTGGAGTGCCTCAAGAGCGAACTCAAAGTGCAACCGCTGTTGGGTGAGATCGCCAGCGTGTGCGCTAAAACTACCCAACGCTATGAGCGTTGTTACGCTGAGAAAGCGTAGATGTTTCAAAAAAGGACGTAAATACTGTTGTTTCATGTTACTTTTATCCTCCAGTTAGGGTGGATTATCTTTAACGAGCACTGGGCAATTTCTATGCCAAAATCTCTAGTGGTGCAGAAAAATACCCGGGTAAACCTGGAGTGGTGAGTGAAAATTGTGACGTAAACGAATTGTGAATTGCTAATTTTTTTATGGCTATTTAACTGACGATTTTTAGAGGATTTTTTTCAATGCGGAATAAAAATTGGATCAGTTTTTGGGCCAAAATAACCTGATTTTCACCACCCTGCGGTAAACCGTTGATGTCATTAAGTATGGATTCAATGTCTGATAAATGTCTGTGGGACACCAATTGAGGCGATAAATCGCCTACTACAAACGGGACACCAATTGAGGCGATAAATCGCCTACTACAAACGGTTGTAATTATAATATTGGAAAACTCTTGCACGGGGACTTAATATAATTTATTGTACACAGGATTTCTGAGAAATTGAAATAAGTCTTAATAATGAGTCCCCTCCAAAAAGTCGGCTATGTAAAAACGCTTATTATGTTTAAAACATTAGCGTTTGCTTATATCGGGGTTTTCGGAGGGGAGTCAACAATGATGAAGGCGAATGAATAGTTCAATTGAGTCCACAGGAATAAGTTTACGATCAAATGGTGACACGAATTTCGTCTAAAAAAAACCCTTTGTTTTCATTTTGAAATTTTCATTCTTTATTCGCATGATGAGCGCCTGTGTATTCGATAGGTTAGGAGAATTAGCTATGTCATTGATACATAAAAAGATACTTTTTTATCTGTTGGGTGCGATGGGTTTTTTAGCCGTAGCCGGCTGTGAAACGCCGCCGCCCCTGCCGACTCCACGGGCTCTTCCCCAAATGACTCAACCAACGACTCCCCAGCTGGATTGTGAAGTCGCTGTTCCCGAACTTTATGGTCATTATAAAGGTGACTGCAACGGTGGCAAAGCACACGGACGTGGGGAAGCGATTGGTAAGCACAGATATCAAGGTGAGTTTGTCAATGGTTATCCCCATGGGCAGGGCACCTATATTTGGGGTGACGGAGAACGTTTTGTCGGGCGATTTGTCAAGGGAGAGTCTCAAATTCCCCATAATGGTTGTTATGTTGCTGATCGGCGTCTTCGTGGCAAATATAGTGGAAAATGTCGGGGCGGCAAAGCGTATGGACGTGGTAAAGCGGTGGGTATAGACACTTACGACGGTGAGTTTATCGACGGCGTACTCAATGGACAGGGTACTTATGTCTGGCGTAATGGCGACCGTTACATAGGACAATTCAGAGAGGGTAAACGCTATGGACGTGGTGTGATGAAGTATGCCGATGGTGGAGAAGAGGAGTTTAAGTAGATAATTTCATCCTCACCCTGGGGTGGTGCTTGACTCAAGTTCCGAGGGATTGATAAGTTGATCCCACTTTTGTTCCTGTTGTTAAAATAACTCATAAAAACAATCATTTAAATATCATCACCCCTTCAAGCTAAGGGTGAGGGGACAATCAAGTTTGTTGCACACTTCAAAGGAGATGATTATGGAAAGACCGGGTAGAAGAGGTTCAGTTTTTAACTGGTTCAGAAAACTGTTTGGGAGAGAACCTCCCCCACCGCCTCAACCTAAGCCGCGGTCCATGCCCCAACAACCGGGCCGTTTCAATACGACGTATGACAGAAATAATACGACTATGCTTAAACAACTTGAAGAGGTTGCTAAATATCGGGGGATTATTGAAGATGCGGCACGTCGATATAATGTGCGGCCCTCAGTCATTTGTGGCATGGGTTCGCGCGAATCACATTGGGGGTTGGCACTTAAACCCGCCGGCCCCGGTGGGCGGGGTGATTTTGCACGGCGTCGGCCGCGGGGTGAAAGACGCTCCGTGGAACCACCCGATGGCCCTGGCTATGGACGCGGCTTGATGCAAATTGATTATGATTGGCATGAATTTGCACGCACTGGCCGCTGGCAAGACCCTAGAGAAAATATCATGTATGCATGCACGGTGCTGGATAGAGCCAAAACATTTTTTCAGCGAAAGCGGGTTCGTTTGAACGAAGATCAAATGTTACGGGCGATGATCGCGTCCTATAATGGCGGGGCGACGGCCGCTTTGCAGGCCCTTCAGGCCAGACTGGATATTGATGCTAATACTACGGGCAAGGATTATTCCAGAGATGTGCTTAATCGTAGTGGCTGGTTTCAGTTGCATGGCTGGCGGTAGGCCTTATCTTCAATGCCATTAAGTTTTCGAGGTTCAAGTTTTTCTAGAAAAACTTGAACCTCGAAAGGGCTTTGCACGTGGGATTGCCCCTACAAACCGTCATGTCGTGTAGG